>JAUNJG010000028.1 GCA_030533385.1 Eubacteriales bacterium
AACATTTGAAAGAAAAACAAAAGAAAAGTTGCCAACGTTTACTTGACACAAACGTCAAGGAAACAAGGCTATACAATTTTCTTGAAATTTGCTATAATACCCTCAGTCATTAACTATACACTTAAAAATAATAAAGAAGGATTGATTATGATTAATTTTAATATTCCTCCTTATGCACCAAAAGCGCCTGAATATATCGCCCAGGCCATCCAAAACCATAAGATTAGCGGTGACGGGCAGTTTACGGCGCTGTGCAGCCGGTGGATTGAAAAACAGACAGGCACCGCCAAGGCGTTGCTGACCACGTCCTGCACCCACGCCACGGAAATGGCTGCCCTTCTGGCAGACATACGCCCCGGCGATGAGGTCATCATGCCCTCCTACACCTTCGTCTCCACGGCAGATGCCTTCGTGTTAAGGGGAGCAAAGGCCGTCTTTGTGGACATCCGTCCCGACACCATGAACATCGACGAGACCAAGATCGAGGACGCCATCACGGAAAAAACCCGGGCCATCGTTCCTGTCCATTATGCGGGCATCTCCTGCGAGATGGATACCATCATGGACATCGCCGCCCGCCACAACCTCCTGGTCATCGAGGACGCCGCCCAGGGCGTTATGGCAAGCTACAAAGGAAAGGCCTTAGGAAGCATCGGCGATTACGGCTGCTTTAGCTTTCACGAAACGAAAAATTACAGCATGGGCGAAGGAGGCTGTCTCCTCATCCGGGACGATGACAACGTGGAGCTGGCTGAAATCATCCGGGAAAAAGGAACCAACCGGAGCAAGTTTTTCCGAGGACAGATTGATAAGTATACCTGGGTGGAAGCGGGTTCTTCCTACCTTCCAAGCGACATGAACGCCGCTTATCTCTGGGCGCAGCTTGAAATCTGCGATGAGATTTATCAGGATCGGATGGACACCTGGGCGCTCTACCAAAGCCAGCTTGCCCCTCTTCAGGAACAGGGGCTGCTCTCTCTTCCTTTCGTTCCGGAAGGCTGCGTCCACAATGCCCATATGTACTATATTAAAGCAAAGGATCTGGAAGAACGCACCGCCCTCATTCGTTTTTTAAAGAAGCGGGAGATTTCTTCCGTCTTTCATTATATTCCTCTTCACACTGCGCCGGCAGGTAAAAAGTTCGGACGGTTCCACGGAGAGGACATCTTTACTACCAGGGAGAGCGAGCGCCTCTTGCGTCTTCCTCTCTACTATGGATTGGAAAAAGAAAAAGTATTAACAGTCTGCCGTACCATTCAGGAGTTTTATCACGCTTAGAAAAGCTCCCGGTCACCGTCGGCAGCAGGAGGAAATATTGTGTTACATTCCATCGTCATACCCTGCTACAAATCATCGCAGACCATCCGAAAGATGGTGGAGATGACCGCAGCAGAGCTTCAAAATCTGGGGATTTCCCAGTTTGAATTTATTCTCGTGGATGATTATTCCCCCGATGGGGGTGCCACCTTATCAGAGTTAAAGCGTCTTGCCGAAGATTATCCTTATGTGCAGGCCATCTCCCTCGCCAAAAACTCCGGGCAACATAATGCGGTGATGGCAGGCCTTAATTATGCCTCCGGCGAGCGCATCATCGCCATGGACGACGACATGCAGACCCACCCTTCCCAGCTCCGATATCTATTAGAAGAGATTGAAAAGGGATACGACATCGTTTATGGTTATTATCCGCAAAAGAAACATTCTGCTTTTCGCAATTTCGGAAGTTTCATGAACTATCTTACCGTGAGAGTTCTCATCGGCAAGCCAAAGGACATGAAGACTTCCAGCTACTGGGTCATCCGGCGTTTCGTCCGGGATTACGTTATTCAGTACCAAAGTCCTTACACTCACCTGCAAGGACTTTTTCTGAGAACGACGAGAAATATCAGCTGCATCCCCATCCAGCATTTCGACAGAGAGGTAGGAGAATCAGGCTATACCTTTAAAAAACTTCTTCAGCTCTGGTCCAACATCATGGGGTACTCTGTCGTCCCTTTGCGTATGGCTACTTACTGCGGCTATTTCTTCTCCATTCTCAGTATTCTGGGTGCCGCCTTTGTCGCTATCCGGAAGCTTCTGGTGCCATCCATGGCCATCGGCTGGCCTTCCATGATGTGCGCCATCTGCTTTTTTTCCGGAATCATCATGCTGTTTATGGGATTAATCGGGGAATATCTGGGACGTATGTTCCTTGGCATGAACCGGCAGCCACAGTTTGTCATCCGGGAAATATACAGACAGGCTGACCTTCCGCAAAAGAAGTCGGACTCTCAGGCAGAGCGGACACAACCCCTTCCAAAGCAGGGAACCAGCGCTGGTTCCCAACAGTAACCCGTCTATTCCACAAGGAGGAATTATGTCAAAAAAAATAATGATACTGGGTGCCGGAATCTACCAGGTTCCCTTAATAGAAACTGCGAAAAAAATGGGACTTTACACCATCGTAGTCAGCATCCCCGGCAATTATCCCGGGTTTGCTCTCGCCGACAAAGTTTATTATGAAAATACGGTGGATGATGAAAAAATTCTTGCCATCGCTCAAAAAGAAAAGATTCACGGCATTGTCACCACGGGGACTGACGTCTGCGTCATCACCATCGGAAAGGTATGCGACGCCATGAACCTTACCGGCCTCTCCTATGAAGCCGCCAAAGTTGCTGTTGACAAACTGTTGATGAAAAGCAAATATGAAGAATATGGCGTGCGTACCGCCCGCTTCCGGAAAGTTCAGTTCTCCGATGACAACTTTGCAAAAGCCATCCAGGATTTAAACTTTCCTCTCATTTTCAAATCTGTGGACTCCTCGGGAAGCCGGGGTATCATCCGGGTAGACTCCCCTGCTGAGTTTTCATCTGCCATGAGCTATGTCAAAGAAAACACGAGAAAGGACTATTTCCTGGTGGAGGAATTCATCGAGGGAGAGGAGTTTGGCGCACAGGCTTTTGTATACAATGGTGTCGTCTCCTTCATCCTTCCTCACGGAGACTATGTGTTCCACGGAGACACCGGCGTTCCCATCGGGCATTTCGCCCCTTATCAACTCGACGAATCCGTCATCGAAGACGCAAAGATGCAGCTTCGGCGGGCAGTAAAGGCCATGGGACTTGACAATTGCGCCATCAACGCCGACTTTATCTTAAAGGACGGAAAAACTTATGTTCTGGAGCTTGGAGGTCGCTGCGGCGCCACCTGCCTTGCAGAGCTTGTCTCCATTTACTACGGTTTTAACTATTACGAAAAAATTCTGAAAACTGCCCTCGGGGAAAATCCCGATTTTGATTTTCCCTCGTCTTATGTACCAAACGCCAGCCACCTTCTCATGAGCGACAAAGATGGCGTCATCGTCTCTCAAACCGACCGCACTTCGGAAGACCCTCGGATTTGCGAAGTACATTTCGACTACGAGCCGGGCGATGAGGTGCATAAATTCCATGTCGGCCCTCACCGCATCGGGCACGTCATCACCAAAGGCGATACCTTGCAGGAGGCGCAGGACGTCCTGTTCCAGGCCATGGACAACATAGAGATCATCGTCGAGGAGCCATAACTTCTCCCCGGCAAAAAACCCGGATGACATACCGATTCTTGTTTCAAAGGAAAGACTCTCCTTTGTCTGTCAACAATCTCTCGGTATCATCCGGGATTTTTATTGTGTAAAATAAAACAGGGATTCCATTTGATGTGTAAATTCATGCCATGAGCGAGACATCTCTCCCCCATAAAACATGTCGGAAATGCCATAGGCATTATAAGAAACGCTTTGTATCATCTGCGTGATCTGTCGAAATGTGAGTTTTGAAAAAATTTTCCAGAACCATAACGGCCCTGACACAGGATATTTGGCTCCTCCCTAAATCACGATAATGTTTTCCGGAACGTCCATCTGACGCAAAGCCTCACAATCATTGCACAAAATGGCGTCAAAATCCTTCGTCTTCCGAAAACTATAAAACCCCTTCATGGTCAACTTGGAGGAATCCATCAAAAGATAGTTTTCCGAGGACTGAGACATTGCCTTTTCTTTTATCATCATCGTCTCCACTTCCGTCGTGTAGGCTACCTGCCTGTCCATATCCACCCCCGCACATCCAAGAAAGGCGTGGTCGAAATTGAATCTGGACAAATCTCCCAGAGCAACCGGGCCAACGGACATGTTGAACTCCTTGATGTAGCGTCCGCCAATCAAAAATAGCTCCGCATCCAAATCCATCTCCCGAAAAGCTTCCGCCACCAGAAGGTTGTGGGTCACTATCTTTATCGATTTTCCTTTCAGATACTGTAACATGAGGACGGTCGTCGTCCCCTCGTCGAGGAAAATGCAATCTCCCTCCCGGACGAAATCCGCCGCCCGTTTGCAGACCTGACATTTTTCCTCGTAATGTTCCTGACTTCCCCAGAAATCTTTTTCTTCTTTTTCGGAAGGATGGGAACCTTCTCCAACACGTTTTGCACCCCCATGCACCCGTATCAGTTTTCCCTGCTTTTCCAGCTCCTCGCAATCCCGGCGTATCGTAGTCTCCGTCACGTCCATCGCCCGGGCCATCTCTTTGGTATTCACAATTCCTTTCTTTTCTACCATTTCCACGATTTTTTCATATCTTTGACTTGCTATCATCCTTTTTCCCTTCCTGTATCCTCTCTGCTTACCTGCAGAGTATTCCGGTTACTTTTTTTTCAGCATCTTTAATATTGCCATCATCTTAGGATACATCATCTTCAGCGCTCCAACTCCCACTACCGCCAATATGCTATATCTTACATACCAGTCAAAATGGAACAGCATCATGGACACAAGATTAATGATTCCGTAACTCACGGCAATCCCTACTGTTTTTTTCAGCGGCACAATGACCATTCCCGTCAGCCTGTATTCTAAAATCCCCTGCACAATCAGCAAAACCATGTAACTGGCCAGCGTTGTGTAAGCCGCAGCCATATATCCGAATTTTAAAATACATATATAGTTTAAAGCAACGTTTAAAAACATAGTGCCAATGGTTCCGGCCGCCACATAGCGGGTATTTTTATGATAGTTTTGAATGGCGGAGTAGCTGTAACTGTAAAACCGGAACAAGGTTCCCGTTACCATCGGAGCGATAAGCCACATCGCCTTCTCATATCGGGCGCCGCCCAAAATGAATATCTCCTCCGGGGCCAGCATCACCAATCCCCAGGAAAACAGCCCAAACAGGTGCATCATCACCGTCCATGGTTCCTCCACCTCCTCTGTCTCTCCCCGGCTTATCTTCTCATAAAGCCACGGAATCCATGCGTTCCACACCGAATCCTCCAAAATCCATATGACAAAGGAGATGGTGGTAGCCAGAGAAAAAATGCCGGTCGCATAGTCTCCTATCAGCTTTTGAATCATGATTTTATCGGATTGATTCATAATCTGGATTGACAAAGCCTCCGGAATCAGAGGCAGGCTGAATGCCAATCCATATCTCCAGTATTCTTTTTTAAAAAATGTCTTTCCCTGACTCCACAATACCAGGGCAATGATGGCCCCACCGACAATCTGGGGTACATAATATCCGATGATTCTTCGGGACACCAACTGTTCAGAAAGCCCTTGCACCCGGCCGATGTAAATCAGCACAACGGAAAGCACCGTTCCCGGAATAATCGTCAGCAGCGTGGCAAGGGTGCTGAATTTATATCGAAGCATCTGCTTGTCCCGCCGCTGGATGTAAAGCATACTTGTGTAAGTGAACACATAGAGGAAACAAGTATAAAACATCAAATCATCCATCCCGCAAAACCGCTTCACCGGCTCCTTCCATATCATGCACACTCCAAAGAAAACGGCGATGGCCAGGTAGGACAGGGTGTGGACGCTGGAAACATATTCGTTGAACTTCCCTTTAAAATCATATTTGGCCACATCCACGCTCCGCCACAGACAAAGAGACATCACGGTATAGGCAATAATCAACCAGGATTCATAGGTCCGGATGACGCCGTATTGACTTTCGCTGAGCAAGCGGGAATAAATCGGCGTGACGGCAAAGGTCAATCCCCTGGCGCAAAACTGAGCCAGAATAAAAAAGAAACCGGAAGTAAAAGCTTTTTTATTCAGATTGGCACTCTTCGCCGCCTCACTGTTTTTTTGGGACTGTTCCAAAAGATGTGCCGGGATTTCTTTTTGTCCCTTTCTTGGCATCCCCCCCGTCATTTATTTTTTTCCTCCGCCTTCACCTTGCATACAATCATGCGAAGCTTTCCATTTTCATCCGGCGGAATAGAATCCATCCACTCATACTCAATCTCAAAAGGATGCTTGAACTTTTTATTTAACTGTTCTGTCAAATCCTTCTCCACTTCTTTTTCACTTTTCCGGGACAGCTCCCGGTTTTGTACACACTGGATATGAATCTTGTCATACGTTTCCTGGATAAATCGAATCTGGAAAATATCCTCACAGTGGGCGATAATCGGGGCAATCTCAAAGAAAGTGGTCACTTCCCCCGTCTCATAGCGGAAAAAGTCATTCATCCTTCCCTGCACGCTGGTGACATAGCGGACGCCGTTTCTGACCTCGCAGGTTCCTCTGTCCCCGATGGCATAGTTTATAAGGGGCAGGTCAGTCTTGTAGAGAGGCGTCACCACAATATTCCCCTCTCTGGCAGGACGGTTTTTTTCATCGTAGATGTTGACCACAAAGGAATCATTGTGAACCACGTACTCTTTGCTGTCAAAAAGACGAACCATGGCTGCTCCCGTCTCCGCCGTCCCGTAGGAATCAATGATACCGGGACCCAAAATCTCCCGGAACAACTTCCTTGCAGTATCGTCAATCTTCTCTCCCGTAGGACAGTAAAACTTTGGCTTCGCCAGCTTTACCTTATTTTTTTTACAATAAAGGCAAAGTCTCATAAACTCACTTTTGTTCATATAAAGAAAATCCGGCTTATAGGCATTAATCTGCTTAACTACCGTCGGCTCCGGCGCATACTGAGAAACAAATCCCCGGCGCAAAATCCCAAACTTCTGTAAGAAAGTGTCGCTCCCTCCCGTCACACTGTGGGCACTCTTTCTGCTCATGGTCTTTCCGATAAAAGGATTATATCCCGCCGTCATCATCACCCGGAACCAATTGGCCATATTATAAGCCTTCTCTCTCGGAGATACCAGCAACATGAGAGGAACTCCGGAAGACCCACTGGTCGTGTCATGAAACCAGTTTTTATACTTCGGCTTTTTCGCCTCCTCCTTCATCCACGCCCTAAGCTCCTCCTTCGTCAAAAGAGGCAGCTTGGATAAATCATCCCCGGTTCTAATGTCTCTCGGACGCACTCCCGCCGCATCAAATCTTTTCTTATAAAAAGGAATTTTGTAAGCTTTTTTGACAAGCTTTCTCACCCTCCTGTCCTGCATTTTTAAGACGCCGCTAAAATCTTCAGGTATTTTTGTTTTCATTTTAAATAAATCAAAAAAGAGCAAAACATTGACGCACTTTTTCTCTATTTTTTCAAACATTACAACCTCTTTTCTAAAAGAAAGGACAGCTATAGCAAGCCGTCTTTCTTACCTTTTTCATATCTTATCTCATTGTAATCAAGAATTCTTTTTTTGTCAATCTTGGTATTTTTACAATCTTTCTTTTTTGTCACGATTCAGTCATGCACCTGATAATAGCCGGTATCTGGCACAAATTTGCTTGCAGAAAAGAACCCCATTATCAGGCATAAGGCACTTTTGTTTCAAGCGGGGATTTCGCTGCGACAGCAGCGGATAGCAGCAATATCTGCAAATCCGAGATGGCATAGCTGAATCCTCACACCCTTTGCGCCCTTCTCTGATTTGCGCTACAAAAAAACGACATTCTGCGTGGCCAGAATGTCGTTTTTTTATTTGCGCAAATAAATCCTTCCAAAGGTATCTCTACCTTCTTCCACGCTCTTCCAGTCAAGTCGGAAGAGCGCGATGCCTGCGTTTTGGACGATACCAAAATCACGATTATTTTACTTTGATTTTCAGTACCTTCTTGCCGCCTGCGAAGTTATCTGTGCCTTTAATCTTTACAACAACTTTGTAAGTTCCCTTCGGTGTTCCTTTTTTCAGTTTTAAAACACCATTCTTGGTTACTTTAAGCCATTTCTGAGCTTTTTTACCTTTTACTTTGAAGGTCTTCTTACCGGTTGTTTTAACTTTTAATTTGACTTTTACGGATTTCTTTTTAAGTTTCTTTGCTTTTACGCCTTTTTTCAAAGCCTTAACTGCTTTTGTGTTGATGGTATATACCGGTGCTGCAGATTTTTTGATAGTCAGGGTGACTTTTGCCTCACCTTCGTATGTTCCCATACCTTTGATGGTCACAATGTGAGTACCTGCATTTGTAGGTTCTTCACCAACTACGGTAAAGTCTGTTCCTTCCTTCAACTCTTTTCCGTCAATGGAAATGATTAAAACTCGATCTTTTCCTGTGTAGTCTGCTTCATACTGAGCAGTCTTTCCAGCAATGCTGGTCTTTACAGGTGAGCCTGCAGCAAAAGCCGTAGCAGGAACCATCATTGCAGCTGACATTGTAATAGCTAAAGCTTTTTTCATTCTATACATGACATGTTACCTCCTTGTTTATCTTGCAAACACAGTACTGACCGCCACGAGTTCAGTCCGCATCTGCTGTATCATATAATTATCATTTCCGTCCCATGGCACGTTATGCCGGGACAAGGGAAATGTAATTACCCTCCTTTGTTTTCTAATATCCAATCTTTACTTCTTTTCGTCTTTCTTGGTCTTGTCTCCACCGCCATAATAGCCGTAACCATAACCATAGCCGTGATAATAACTTCCATATCGGCCATAATATTTCATGTAGGCATGGCTCTTTGTCTCCACCCGATTTAACACCATTCCAAGCAGACGGCATCTGACTCTCTCCAACTGCTGAAGAGACTGTCTCACAAGCCTCTTTGACGTCATGCGGCTTCTGACCACCAAAATAGCACCGTCGCACAAAGAAGCAATCAGAGCGCCATCGGAAACACTGTCCAAAGGCGGAGAGTCCACAATCACATAACGATAATCTTCTGCCAGCTGATCCAGCAGTTCTCCCATTCTCGGATCCTCCAGGAGCGTGGATGGGTTCTCCAGAAGGTTCGACACCGGCACAATGTAGCCGTTATTAATGTTCGTCTCATAAACGACATCCTGATATTCTGCAAGGCCGGATAAATAATAATCCAAACCTGTAATTTCTTCCTTTGTCTGGAACTCATGTCTGTCTTTTTGCACAGAGTTTCTGAGATCCACGTCCACCAAAACGGAAGGAAACCCTGCCTCGGCAAGCATCTTCCAAAGCTGCACGGAAACGGTACTTTTTCCCTCGTTCGGCACACTGCTGATGATGAGAATCTTTTTCGTATTCTTTCCACAGAACTTGATATTAATCCTGAGCCGGTTCATGGCCTCCTCCACGGCATATGGCAGAGCAGGAACGTTCATTTCAATCTGTTTCATTTTTTCTTGCCCTTTCTGAATGCTTTTCTCTTCTTTGCCCTTCTGATGTCATCCTCGTCTTCTTTTCTCTCCAACTCAACGAAGGCCTCACTGTTTGGAATGGACGTCAACGGAACCACCCCGAAGTACTTCTCCATATCTTCCGAGGTATGGATGGTATCATCCATCAAGTGGCGGACAATAAGGTAAGCACAGTATAAAAACGCCCCCAGAATCGCCCCGATCAACGTGTAGCGAAGATAACTTGGCCCCGCCTTGGAATCGGCCAGCCGAGCTGTCTGTGCAATGTTCGGGGGATTGGTACTCATCGTTTCCGGCAGATACTCCACGGACACTTCCACCATCTTATTGGCAATATTTTTTGCCTCCTCCGGATCGGTGCTGGTTGCCTTCACATTCAGAATACGGGTATCCTGTGGATTTTCCAGCGTGATCATCGCCTTTAGCTCATCGGTTTCCATATCCAGATTCAGCTCGTGGATAACTCTGTCCAACACCGGATAACTGAACATCAATTCCTCGTAATCCGAAGTCAGGGACGTACCGATATTCAAGTCTGTCAAATCTACCACTGAGTCGTTGGAGGCAGAAACTACATACATTCTGGCTGTTGACTCATAGGTGGGTGCGATGAAGAAGAAGGAAAAGGCATTGAATAGCACGGCGCCAATCAAGAGGCACATAATAATATAATGCATCTTGTCCAGCAACAGATAGACAATGTCCAAAAGGTCGATTTCCATCTCTTCATCCATATTCTGATCCAGGGAAGGAACAACGGTCAAAGTCTCCTTTTCCGGAGCAAGCTCCCCGCTGCCATCCCCTTTCTTTCTGGTTGCTAATCCCATTTTTTCTCTCCTGTCCTTTACTCTACTCTATTATAAAACAATTCGATCACCGCATCGGCAAGGCTGTCTTCATCTACAGTAAACTCGTTAAACTCCATCTCGCCAATCGCATTGGTTCCCTCTATCACCGGCGCCGTCTTCTCCTCCGACTCCATCAAAAACCCACTGATATTGATAAAATCATTTCTGGAAAGGTCGGTTACCATATAAGGTTCCAGCGCATCATACACGTCCAGCGCATAGGCGTTGTCCGCCTTGCACTTTTCCAGCAGCATCGGCTTGAACGCCGCCATAAACTGGGACTGGCGCTTCATACGGTTTTCGTTAGTTCCGTCTCCGACGCTCATGCGTCCCCGGACAAAGTGAACAGCCTGCTCATCTGTCAGCTTCACCGTCTCCCCCATCCTCAGCGAAGGATCTTCCCTTGAAAAGTCATCCTTCACCGTGACAGTAACACCGCCAACCAGGTGATTCAAAGTTCCTATGGCGTCCATGTTGAGAGCCGCATAGCCATCAATCTTCTGATCATACAAAAGCCTGGATACCGCATTTACCACATTCTCACAGCTCCTCTCCTTTCCATCCCCATCAGAATGGGCGAAGGCAATCTGCAAACGATCTGTGGAAATGTAGTAACCTTCTTCATCCAGCAAATCTACATCCGTCATCGTGTCTCTGTTGATGGCAAGCACGGAATACGTTTTATGTACCTGGTCATATACGATAAGCTGCAGCACATCGCACTGTCCGTTTCCAAGCTGGCTCTGTTCATCAGAAGCATCCAGTCCAATAAAAAGCCAGGATTTCAGGTTCTTCTTCGGCCTGCACTTCACACCGTGAATTTCGACCACATCTTCCGGCTCCTCCGTGGTTTCCCTCGGCCTGTCTTCTTTTTTGTTCATCGTCAGACCGACGACACCCGCCGTCAGCAAGATGGCGGCAACTACAACAATGAGCGGCAACAGCTTTCTCAGCAGTGTGTTCTTCCTCATTATTTATCTATCCCCCAATTTATGAAAACAGGTTCTGCAAAAGCTCCACGCCTCCCTGAGGATTCTGCGCCTCAAGAATCATCAGAGCCACAAGTACCGCAAATAATATGACACAAACTATGTATGTTACCTTTTCAGACATTTCATCCTCCCAACTGCAGCAGCTCGCTGCCTCGTCTGTCTATTTCATCCAGAATCGCTTTTCCCAGCTTCCTCTCTATCACTTCTCTGCCCTGTCCAAGGTTCGGCACTCTCTTGTCTGTCCGATGGGTGTCACTCCCAAGCAAATGGGCCTCTCCCTGCTTAAACATTTTCAGGAGGGGACGCCTCTTGTGCCATCCGAGCAGACTCTCAGCATTAATCTGAACGCAAAGGGGCATCTTCGACAATTCTTCTATCCATTTTTTGTTTCCGGGGAAATTCATGTATCTTTCCAGATGTGCCAGAATGACTTTTATTTTTCTTTTGGAAATGATGTACTCAACCTCCCGGATATCGCTTTTCTCCCAGGGGGTAAAAGGCATTTCAAGAAGCATCGCATCAGTTCCCTCAACAGTCAAATCCTCAATCCGGTCCGCATGGCTGATGCCGGAAAAAAAAGCTACCTCCGCTCCCAGAAGAAGCTTCGGCCCAAAATCCTTTTTTACCTCTGCCAATCTTTCATAAGCATCGTTCCTCCGCTTTAAAAACGCTTCCACACGATGTCTGGAGGCATAAAAATGAGGAGTAGCCAGCATGACATCAACTCCCTGATTTACGGACATCTCCAACATCTGCATGGACATATCAACACTCTTACTTCCATCATCAATTCCCGGAAGTACATGGGAATGAAAATCAATGACTGCCATAATCCATCCTATCCTTTTACGCTGGTGTGCTTATCCTTTTTCCTTATGTTACGTCGCAATCTCATTTCTGATATTACAATGATTTATTATACACTTAATTTTATAAAAGACAAGGCTTCTTACATAAAAAACCGCAAATACGACATTTTTATCACTATTATTTATAAATTCTTCGGACTTCTCTCACTTTTTATGCAAGATAGTACAGCCGAAGAGAAACAAAAGACGTCCCGGCATGAAAAGATAATGCGAACTTTCGCCCTTCTTCTTTTCCTGCCTGTAAGCCATGTCGAATTTTGTATACATCATAATAATAACATAACTACCCCGATACTGGCAACAGGAAAATACTGGCGAACCCGAAATATGATGGCGGAATCGTTGCTTCTTTTGCATAAAAATGCATAAAAACATTTGTTTAAAGAGGGAAATTCATGGTATACTTCACATAGAGTGTCTGTATGATTTTGTCGAAAAAGCTCTGCTTTTCCGATAGATGAAAAAAGAGTTTTCTGCCAGGAGAGCAAGCGGCGAGCCTTCGGTAACTCAATTTCCCGGCGGAGCACCGGATTGCGCCGTCCTGTTTTACCGCCTTCCTGCCGTCAATCGCAGGAAGAACAATCGCAAAATTACCATTGAAAAACAGAAAGGAGAAACTATGTCACCATCCAAAAAAAACAAAATCCGAAAGCTGCTGAGAGATCCCAGTCAGTTTCTGGAACACACCATGGCAATGATCGTCTTTATCAGCATCCTCATTGCCACCATCTCCCTGTGGGAACCGTTTCTGCATTACCTCGCTCACAGAGGAGAACATTATACCTTTCTTATTTTTATTGGCGAGATTTTCAATGTCGTCATCGGCATTGAATTTTTAAAGCTTTTGTGCAAACCCGGAAAAGACACTCTTCTGGAAGTGTTAATGTTTGTCGTTGCCCGTCACATGATCATCGAGAAAACCAGTACTGTGGAAAATCTGACTTCTATTGTTACCATCCTCATTTTGTTTATCACAGACCGGTATTTCCTTTCCAATCCCAGCTTCGCCTGCGAATCTTCGGAAAAAGAGGAAAAGGAGGACGAAGAATAACGTGGGGTTTTTGTCCCATATCTACAAACTTTCAACAGACCGCTCGCCCACTCTCCCGGACTACACAAAAAATATGACCTGAAGGAAACTGTAATCATAGATTCATCACACTCTCTTTGCATCTCCATACCAACCGTGTCCTTTTTCATTTCTTTCATATATTCATATATTTTTTATAATTATTTGATAAATAATATTTTTATTCGACATAATTCTGAGGTATACTTCATTGTAGAGATGTTGCTTTGCATATAATATTTCCGTGCATCCATCGGACATATCCCACAACATGAGGAGGTTTGATTTTGAATAATTACAAATGTTTTCACGAACTTATCAGAAAACAAATCCAGTCTTACCGCTTGCAACATTCCTACACCCAGGAACATATGGCGGAACTTCTCCACATATCCGCCCGGTCTTATTTTGATCAGGAACACGGAAAATATGGATTTTCCTCTATCACCCTCGCCTATTTTCTTTTGATGCTCTCTGCAGAAGAAGTGATGTCCCTGTTAGGCGAGGTGCGCACCGTCTTAGAAGGGAGGGATAGAAATGAGGACTTCTAACCACGTCATGTCGGCCGTTTCGTATTCCTCATCGGACATCCGGCGACTTTTGCTACAGCTTGGAGCAACATCCCGCTATGTCGGCTTTGACTATGTTGTCCACGCCATTTATCTTTCTTTAAACAACAGAAACTATTTATTGTCTGTGACAAAAGAGCTGTATCCTGAGGTGGCAAAACATTTCGGAGCCACCATCTGTTCCGTAGAGCGGAATATCCGCACGGTCATTTCTTCCATATGGCAAAGAAATCCCCAGCTTCTCAACGAAATCACCGGATATCCTCTGCAAAAAAGACCTTCCGTCGGAGAATTCATCTCCATCATTCGGGAATATCTTTTTTATCAGGAAGAACACCGCTCCCACCGCAGCCTGTCCTTCTCTGACTTTCCAGGACATACGGATGCCCGGCTTTCCGCCCACGCATAGCGTCTCTCCATATTTTCCACGCTGCATTGAGAGCCAGAAAACAACCGGAGCAGCACTGAAGCGGCAGAGGCAGCCATTCTTTCTTATACCAGTCTGACAGAGAACCCCTGACGCTTCCCGGCAACCCGGACAAAACTGTGCGGATGCAAAGCGGACAAAGCCGAACAGCCGTCCGCTCCACCCGCATTTACCATTCGACACATCTTTTGTCTCCTTCGCAGAGCTGCTTTCACATTGATTTTTCATCTTTCCTTCATGTTTGTTTCTCGTCAATAATCCCGAAAAACAAAAAAATAGGGTACAGATAGGAGGCTCCAAAAACTCCCAGCTTTTTCGGGCCGTTGACCACCCCTAACTCCAGGGCATGCCTCAGAGCCAGCTTTACCGTGGAGCGAGTGATCGTTTTTTCCTTCCGGCTGATTTTCATTTCATTTCCTTTGACGGAATAGGTAAAGCTGCAATTTTTCACAGTGTAAAAGGGGAACATCTGGAAGGCGACTATGGCCTTCCACAAAATCTCCAGTTTATCTTCTTCCCCTCTTGCCTCCCGCAATCTTTTTATAAATTTATCTTTTGCTTCTTCCATGACAAAGACCTTTTTTATCTTTCCTCCAGCGGAACGAACTCCGTATGCCGTCCGACATATTTATAAGCAGGGCGAATGATTTTTCCTGCATTGATTAATTCTTCCAACCGATGTGCGCTCCACCCCGGCATCCGGGCGATGGCAAATAAAGGAGTAAATAATTCCTGCGGAATCCCCAGCATCGTGTACACAAAGCCGCTGTAGAAGTCCACGTTGGCACACACCGGCTTAAACATTTTACGGTGAATCGGTATCAGCTCCTTCGCCGTCTCTTCCACCAGCTCATAGAGAGCGAATTCTTCCATCAATCCTTTCTCTTCTGCAAGATAGCGGGCAAACTTCTTCAAAATCACCTCTCTTGGGTCTGAAATAGTATAGACCGCATGTCCCATTCCATAAATCAGGCCGGTTCGGTCAAAGACCTTTTTATCCAAAATCTTTTGCAGATATTCTCTGACTTCTTCCTTATCACTCCAATCCTTGACATTCTCCTTGATGTTTTCAAACATGGTCTGCGCCTTCAAGTTGGCTCCTCCATGGCGAGGTCCCTTCAAAGAGCCGATGGACGCAGCCACCGACGAGTAGGTGTCCGTACCGGAGGAGGAGACGACGTGGGTCGTGAAAGAGGAGTTGTTTCCTCCGCCATGCTCCGCATGCAAAATCAGGGCGATATCCAGCACCCTCGCCTCCAATTCTGTATATTTCCTGTCAGGACGCAGCATCAGCAAAATATTCTCCGCCAGGGACAGACCTTTTTCCGGATTTCTGATCAACAAAGTTTCATCCAGACGGAAATGTCTGTAAGCATGATAAGAATAAACGGCAATCAGAGGAAGCTTTGCAATCAAATCCATAGACTGCCTCATTACATTGCCCGGCGAAATATCTTCCGGTTTTTTATCGTATGTATACAAAGTCAGGACACACCGCTGCAACGCATTCATAATGTTACGACTGGACGCCTTCATAATCACGTCCCGGACAAAACGTCCGCTCAGGCTTTCCAGCTCAAACATGACACCCTTGAACATCTCCATCTCTTCTTTGTTCGGCAGACGCCCAAACATCAACAAATAAATGGTCTCCTCAAATCCAAATCTTCTCCCTTGCAGACCACTCACCAGGTCATAGACGTTCACTCCCTGGTAGTACAGATTTCCCGGTGCCGGAATCTTACGTCCTTCCACCAGGTTATAGGCAGTGACGTCAGAGACTTCCGTAAGCCCCGTTAGCACACCCTTTCCAGAAGCATCCCTCAACCCTCTCTTCACATCGTATTCCAGATAGAGGTTTGGGTCTATCCTATGATTTTTCATCAGCTCTCTTTCCAGAATCTCCATATCATATTTTAATTCTTCGATATCTTCCATTCTCATATTTTCCTGTTTCGGCATATCTTTCCTCCTCATTCTCTCAATCAGGAAAAACTTCCCTTCCTGCGGGCAGCAGCCTCCAAAGAACCTGCTTCCATGTTAGCATTATTTTGTGATTTCCCGGGGCGCTGCCGGGCAGGAGATTTCTCCCGCTGATATGAGAATGTTTCTTCCCGCCCGTCTTTTCACCGGCGCAAATATATCCTCACATCTGATATGCACATAAAATAAGTAAGCCCCGGCAAGTTCTTCTTCCTCGACCTTGAGGGCTTACTGTATTTGTTTTTTATGCGGGATTTCTTCTGTCTTCCTGCCTGCTGTCCTGATACATCCCTTTTGTCCTCCCTTTCTCTTCCCGGGCAGATGGGGAAACATCCAGACATCTCCTAAAGTATGCAGGGTACCCTTCCCCAATTATAACATGATTATTCACTATTTATTCATATTGTACCTTAAAATGCATGTGAATTCAATACAGTTTTATCACTGTAAAGCGAATGATTTTATCACCATAAAGCGAATGATTGAAACAAATCCGCCGGAAAAAACCAAAAGCAGACTACCGTTTTTTGCAAAGAGTCAGAAAAAATACCGCCGAGGCCAGCAAGACGATCATCGGCCCTGTGGCGATGTCCGTGCGGCAGGATAACAGCAGCCCTCCCACGCCGCAGACGATGGCAAACAGCACGGACAGCAAATGATAACTTCTCATGTTTCTGGCCACATTTCTCGCTGCCGCCGCCGGAAGAATCAGAAGCGCATTGATGATCAGCAAACCTACCCACCGAATGGACAGCATGACAATGACCGCCAGCAACACGACAAACAGGTTATCATAAAGTCGGACGGAAATCCCCTTGCTCTGCGCCAGAGACGGGTTGATGCTGACAAAGTGAAGCTGATTAAAACAGCACAGCCAAAAAACCACCGTCACAAGAAAGACGCACAGCAGCCCGACAAGTTCCCCTTTCGTGATACTTAAAATATCACCGATGAGCAGAGCATTGTATTTGGAAAAATTGCCACCGGAGGACAAAACTGCCAGTCCGATGGCCAGCCCACAGGAGGCAAACACGCTGATGATCGTCTCCGCCCCTGCTTTCCCCCTGTACTTAATCCAGTTTAACAGCAATGCGAACACAATGCCAAACAGCACCATGGAAAAAGTAGTATTGCTGACGCCCAAAATGACACCCAGCGCAATGCCCGTGATGGCGGAATGTCCCAGCGCATCCGAAAAAAATGCCAGTTTATTATTGACAATCATCGTCCCAATCAATCCAAACAGCGGAGTGATGAGCATGATGGCCGCAAATGCATTTCTCACAAATTCATAGTCAAATATCTGCATTTTTCTCTCCTCTCTCCTTTTCCGCTTCTCCCGTCGCTTTTCTTAACGAAAATGTCTGCCACCCGTCTCCGAAAGTCTCCCGGAACATTTCCGTGCGGTAAACTTCTTCCGGTTTGCCTTCGACTTCCACCGTCTTGTCCAGCAGCAGCACCCGGTCGGAGTATTCATAGACCAAGTCCAAATCATGGCTGATCATCAGAATGGACAAATCATATTTTTTCTTCAGCTCGTCAAGCATCTCATAAAAATGCATCGTCCCGCTTCTGTCAATTCCCGATATCGGCTCATCCAGCAACAGCAAATTGGGCATCGGGCAGGTCGCCACCGACAAAAGCACCCGTTGCAGCTCTCCCCCCGACAGATCCCCCATACATTGCTCTATCAAATCTTCCGCCTGAAAGCGAGACAGCTCCTCTTTTATCTTTTGGTATATTTTTTTGTCCTTGAAAAGCCAGACCGGCTTTTTGCTGATGCAGGAGGCAAAAAAGTCATAGACCGTCGTCGGCGTGTTTTTATCAAAAATTAATTGCTGGGGAACATAGCCTATCTTTATCTTACTTTTTTTCCCATCTCTCATATCCTCAAATACGATCTTCCCCTTATAGGGAATTTCTCCCAGGAGCGCCTTCATCAACGTAGATTTCCCGGCTCCGTTTTTTCCGATGATCGTTAAAAGCTCCCCGCAATACAGATGGAAGCTAATATCTTCTAAAATATGATTGTCATCCAAGGTGACATCCAGATGCTCGATTCTCGTACAATGGTTTCCGCATACTTTGGGCTTAATCCGCTGCATTTTTTAATTCCTCCAGATTCTTTCTCATACTGTTCAACCAGGCATCCTTATCGTACTCTCCGCTGACGCAGGCATCCAGCTGATGAACTTCCATCCCCGTCTCCGCCGACAACAGGCCGGAAATCCGTCCCGTATACTGGCTGTCCGAAATGAGAATGCCGCCGCCCCTCTCCTCCACTTCCTCGATCAAGTCCCGGATTTCCCTGGCGGAAAATCCGCTGTCTTTCTCCACGTCCATGGAAGCTGTCACAGGAAAACCGCAGTAGTCTGCCAGATAGGCAAAGCTTTCATGAAGAAGTACGCATCCTTTTTTGTTGCTCTTTTTTTTAATTTCCTCATATTCTGACATCAGAGCATCTATTTTTTCTTCATACCGCATCCTGTTTCTGTCATAAACTTCTTTATTCTCAGGATTTTTTCTACCCAGTTCCAGAGCAAGGTATCGGATTTCTTCCTTATATAATATCGGATGAAGCCAGGTGTGGGGATTGAATGCCTCTTCATGAAAATGTTCCTCCTCATGGGCATATCCTTCTTCATGATCATGCTCTTCCTCGTGGGCATGTTCCGTCTCGTGGTCATGACCTCCATTTTCTAAAAGCATCTCCTCATCCACCCCGTCCAGGGCATAAAGCATCTCCAGGTCAGGCCGTGCTGCAAACACATCCTCCAAAAATTCTTCCATGCCTCCTCCATTGGCGAGAAAGACGTCCGCATCTTCCAGACAGAGAATGTCTCCCGGTCGAAGCTGATAGTCGTGAAGGCATCCCGTCTGTGGCTCCGCCATGTTGTCGATTTCCACTCCTTTTGCTCCTTCCGCCAAATTTATGACCATAGTGTAGAGAGGATAGAAGGAAGTCACGATCTTAAACGAATCCTCCGATTCTCCAATTTCTTCTGTGACATCTTTCTTCTGATTTTCCTCTCCCATGCCCAGGCCGAGACATCCCGCTGCAAAACAGAGGAAAAGAAGAAGCCACATCCACAGACTAGCATCTTTCCATTTCAATTTCATTCTCCTCCCACAACTCCGCAAGCTTCTGGGTCAGCTCGCAAATTGGAAGTCCCACCACATTATAATAATCTCCGCAGATTCCGGAGATGAATACCGCCGCCTTTCCCTGAATCCCATAGGCACCGGCCTTGTCCATCGGCTCTCCCGTCGCTATATAGTCCTCGATTTCCTCCCCGGTCATCTTCCTCATGGTCACATCCGTCTGCACATGAAAAGATTTTTCTCCTACACACTCTCCTCCCCTCATTAAAAGAAGAGAAACTCCGGTATATACCTGGTGGGTTTTTCCGGATAACGCCAGAAGCATCTCCTTTGCATCCGCCTCATCTTCCGGCTTTCCCAATATCTCTCCCGCAAGTGCCACCACCGTATCCGCACCGATGATCGTACACATTTCCTTCTTTGTGTCTGCCACCGCCTTCGCCTTTCTAAGAGAAAGCTCTTCTACCATCTTTCCCGGCTTCTCCTTCGGAATACGCTCGTCCACCTCGCTGACTTCTACGGTAAATGCATACCCGGCCTGCGAAAGAAGCTCTCTTCTTCTTGGTGAACCGGATGCCAAAATGATTCTCATATGTTTTTTCCTTTCCTCAAAAATGTATGATTTTCGCACAGATTGTATCAGAGGCACTCTGATACCGTCATCTCTCCATGCCGGCTCCACTCATCTGTGCGCTGTCAGAAGAACGCCGAAGCGTTCCTGAATCCGCTCTCTATCATATCTTATATGAATAAAAGAAGCAAATCTTTTCTGATTACTTCTCATTCTCCTCCCCCCCCCCCCACACACACAGAGACAACCTTTCCCCTCCCTCTCTTTTCCCTCTTCTTATGCGGAAACTGCCTTTCCCAGCTCTCCAACCCCTCTTCTTCTTCCTTGCACGGGGATAGTCTCTCATCATCTCCACCCCGGCCTCACAGAAACTCCCCAGCCGTCTGCTCCGCTGCCTCTGCGCCCGACAATCGGTATTCTCCCACAGACATGCGCTGCCTGCAAGCTCTTATCAGATAAGTCTGCCACCAATCGCACCCAGAGAAAACAGGCCGGAACCAAAGGATGATTCCGACCTGCTTTTTTCAGCCGTTTTATAAATTTGTATAGCCCATCAGACTTTTGTCAACTTCCCTTGCACAGTCCCGGCCTTCCCGGATGGCCCACACAACGAGGGATTGTCCCCGGTGCATGTCGCCAGCCACAAAGACATTCTCCACGTTCGTCCTGTAACTTTCTGCCACCGTTTTTACATTCGTCCTCTCATTGGTCTCCACGCCAAACGCTTTGGTCACATAAGACTGGCTGCCGAGGAAGCCGGCCGCAATGAGCACCAAGTCCACCGGAACCTCGTATTCGCTTCCGGTCACCTCCGCCATCACGTTCCGTCCGGCCTTTTTATCAAATTTACTCTCCAGCTTCACCAGCTTCGCCTTGCAGACTTCGCCGTTCTCATTGGCGATAAACTCTTTGACCGTCGTCTGATATACCCGGGGATCCTTTCCAAACACAGCAATGGACTCTTCCTGTCCGTAGTCAGTTTTACAAACTTTCGGCCACTCTGGCCACGGATTATTCTCCTGCCTTTCGTCCGGCAGCTTCGGCATCATCTCCAGTTGCAACATGCTCTTACATCCCAGACGGATGGAAGTACCCACACAGTCATTGCCAGTGTCGCCGCCTCCGATGACCATGACGTTTTTGTCTTTTGCATCAATGTACTTGCCATCAGAGAAATTTGAGTTTAACAGGCTTTTTGTGGCCGCTGTCAGATAATCTACGGCAAAATAGATACCTTTGCTTCTTCTGCCCGGCGCCTTAATATCGCGAGGATTGGAGGCCCCACAGCAAAGAATCACTGCATCATAGTCTTTTTTCAGTTCCTCCGCCTTGACGTCCACACCTACGTTCACACCCGTTCTAAACTCTATGCCTTCTTCCTTCATCATATCAATCTTGCGCTCGATATAGATTTTTTCCAGCTTCATATTCGGGATTCCATACATCAAGAGTCCGCCCGGACGATCCGATCGCTCATATACAGTCACCGAATGTCCTCTCATGTTCAGATAATATGCGACGGACAGGCCGGAAGGACCGGAGCCTACCACAGCGACTTTCTTGCCCGTCCTTACAGCAGGAGGCTCCGCCTTCGCCAATCCTCTTTCATAGGCCCGCTCAATGATGCTCAGCTCTTTTTCCTTAATGTTGACCGGGTCGCCGTTCAAATTGCAGGTGCATCCCACCTCGCAGGGATGAGGGCAAACCCTGCCGGTAAATTCCGGGAAGGGGTTTGTCTTTCTCAGCCTGTAATACGCCTCATCCCAGTTCCCCATAAAGGTCGCATCATTCCATTCAGGAATCAGATTGTTCAGAGGACATCCGGTGACCATCCCATTAATCAGGATGCCGGACTGGCAAAACGGCACGCCGCAGTTCATACATCTTGCTCCCTGCAGTTCCTGCTCTTTCCGGGACAGGGGAGTATGAAATTCATTAAAGTGTCTGATGCGCTCTAACGGCGCTTCGCCGACGCTGTCTTTTCTCTCGTATTCCAAAAATCCAGTTGGTTTTCCCACTATTCTCCCCTCCTGTCTCCACTTTTTATCTCATAAAATGCTTCAATCTGCGCCTGCTCCAAACTAAGACCCTTGCCTTCCAGCTCAGAAATCTTTAAAAGAACTTTCTTGTAGTCATGCGGAATGATCTTTTTAAATTTCGGCAGGTATTCGCTGAAATTATTCAGTATCTCTTTTCCTTTTTCAGAATTGGTGTAGGCCACATGGTCGGTAATCATATTTTTAATCTCCATCACGTCATACTTGGAAACCACCGGCTCGGAGGACACCATTTCTTTGTTGAGACTGAGATACAAATCACTGTCCTCATCCAGCACATAAGCGACACCGCCGCTCATGCCGGCCGCAAAGTTTTTCCCTGTCTTTCCGATGATGAGAACCTTTCCTCCCGTCATGTATTCGCATCCATGGTCACCTACGCCTTCCACGACAGCCGTCGCCCCGGAGTTACGCACGCAGAAACGCTCCCCGGCCACCCCGTTAATATACGCCTGTCCGCTGGTCGCTCCGTAGAGTGCCACATTTCCAATGATGATATTTTCATCCTCCTTGAATCGGATGCCCTTAGGAGGGTAGACGATCAGTTTTCCGCCGGACAGTCCCTTTCCGAAGTAGTCGTTGCTGTCACCGATAAGCTCCAGCGTCAGTCCCTTTGGAATGAAGGCGCCAAAGCTTTGTCCACCGGCACCGGTACATTGCACGGTAAAAGTATCATCTTCCAGCGTATCATGATACCGCTTTGTGATTTCTGACCCAAACATCGTGCCCACTGCCCTGTCCGTATTTCCCACGTCGATGGAAATGCTTCGTTTTTGTTTCTTTTCCAGCGCAGTTTTTAACTTGGTCATCAGCACTTTTTCATCAATGGTCTTTTCCAACTCAAAGTTAAATTCGTTTTTCTTCGTGTAACAAATAGCATTGTTTTTATCCACGAATGGATTATTCAAGATGTTGGACAAATCCAGATGATATTCCTTCGCTGTCGGGCGCTCTTTCAGCAGATCTGTGCGCCCTACCAGTTCATCCACGGTTCGCACTCCCAGCTTCGCCATGTATTCCCTCAATTCTTCCGCCATGAACATCATGTAATTGATGACATATTCCGGTTTTCCTTTAAAGCGCTTGCGAAGCTCCGGATTTTGGGTGGCAACACCAACCGGACAGGTATCCAGATTGCAGACGCGCATCATAACGCAGCCCATCGTAATCAGCGGACCTGTGGCAAAACCGAACTCTTCCGCCCCGAGCGCTGCGGCGATGGCCACATCCCTTCCGCTCATCAGCTTACCATCCGTCTCAATAATCACCTTGTTGCGAAGGCCACTGCGGATTAAAGTCTGGTGGGTTTCCGCCAAGCCAAGCTCCCACGGAAGACCGGCATTATAGATGGAGTTTCTAGGAGCCGCCCCGGTGCCTCCGTCATAACCGGAAATGAGAATGACCTGCGCTCCGGCTTTGGCCACGCCGGCTGCGACGGTTCCTACCCCCGCCTCGGATACCAGCTTCACGGAAATCCTGGCGTCTTTATTGGCATTTTTCAAGTCATAAATTAACTGCGCCAAATCTTCGATGCTGTAAATGTCATGGTGAGGCGGCGGTGAAATCAGTCCCACGCCCGGCGTGGAATGTCTGGTCTTCGCCACCCACGGATACACTTTTCCTCCCGGAAGATGTCCTCCCTCTCCCGGCTTCGCTCCCTGGGCCATCTTAATCTGAATTTCTTTTGCGCTGACCAGATAGCGGCTCGTCACGCCAAATCGTCCGGAGGCCACCTGCTTGATAGCCGAACATTTATTCAGACCGTCCGGCCCGACGGTGAGACGTTCTAAATCTTCTCCGCCCTCTCCGGTGTTTGATTTGCCGTGAATCTTGTTCATGGCAATGGCCAGCGTTTCATGAGCTTCTTTTGATATGGAGCCGTAGCTCATGGCACCCGTCTTAAACCGTTTCACAATGGAGGCAGCCGACTCCACTTCCTCAATCGGAATCGGTTTTGCCGGATAATCAAAATCAATCAGCCCTCTCAAAGTCACAGGATCCTTTTCTTTGTCAACCATGGCCGTGTACTGTTTAAACAAATCATAATCACCTGTCCATGTCGCTTTCTGAAGAGTGTGGATGGTGAGCGGATTATACAAATGTTCTTCTTTGCCGCTGCGATACTGATGGGTTCCCTCGCTATCCAGCGTCAAGTCATTGGTAAGGCCAAGAATATCGAAGGCTCTGGAGTGATGTACATCCGCATCTTCCGCAATATCCTCCAGGGTGATGCCCTCCACCCGGCTTACGGTGTTGGTAAAATATTTGTCAATCACATCCTTGCTGATGCCAACAGCCTCAAAAATCTGAGAACCCTGATAGGACTGCAAGGTAGAAATGCCCATCTTGGAGGCAATTTTTACAATACCGTGAAGCACGGCGTCATCATAATCATTCACTGCCGCATAATAGTCCTTTTTCAACAGACCGTCCTGAATCAGCTTCTTAATACCAAACTGTGCCATGTAAGGATTGATGGCGCAGGCACCATATCCAAGCAGAGTTGCGAAGTGATGAACCTCCCTCGGCTCCCCGCTCTCCAGAATAATCTTTACGGACGTGCTTTTTTTCGTCTGAATCAGATGCTGATGCACTGCGGACACCGCCAGCAAAGAAGGGATGGCCACATGGTTCTCATCCACACCTCTGTCCGTCAAAATCACAACGGTGGCCCCGTTTTTGTGTGCCTGATCCACCGCAATACAAAGGCGCTGAATGGCTTTTTCCAAATTTGTCCCTTTATAGTAGGTAATCGGCACATCCTTGGTCACGATATTGTGAATTTTCGCATGGCGAATTTTTAATAAATCCGTGTTGGTTAAAATCGGATTATTAACTTTTAATACCCGACAGTTTTCTGCCTTTTCTTCCAAAATGTTGCCTTCATCTCCGATGTAGATGGCGGTGGATGTGACAATCTCCTCGCGAAGGGCGTCAATCGGCGGATTTGTCACCTGGGCAAACATCTGTTTAAAATAGTTAAACAGCGGCTGATGACGCCTGGAAAGCACAGGGAGCGGAGAGTCGATGCCCATTGCTCCAATGGCCTCGCTTCCGTTCAGCGCCATCGGCAAAATGGCCATCTTGATATCTTCATAGGTGTAACCAAAGGCCTTCATCAAGCGGTTGTTTTCTTTGTAATCATACTCCTCCACAGCCACGTTTGGAATCTTCAAATCGGTCAGCTGCACCAGGTTGTTGGACAGCCATTCGCCGTAAGGCTGTTTTTTTACGAAAGCATCTTTCAGCACCTCGTCATCAATCAGCTCTCCTCTTACCGTGTCGACGAGAAGCATTTTCCCCGGATGCAGTCTCTCCTTCTTCACGATGTGGGTCGGGTCAAACTCCATCACACCAACCTCGGAAGAAAGAATCAGCTGGTCATCGTCGGTAATGTAATACCGGGATGGACGAAGACCGTTTCTGTCCAGCACCGCTCCCATGATATCCCCGTCAGAAAACAGGATAGAGGCCGGGCCGTCCCAAGGCTCCATCATCGTCGCATAATACTGATAAAAATCTCTTTTTTCCCGGCTCATGCTCTCGTTGTTCTGCCACGGCTCCGGAATGGTGATCATCACGGCCAGCGGCAACGGCATTCCACTCATGACAAGGAACTCCAGCGTGTTGTCCAGGCGGGCGGAATCTGATCCGTTTGGATCCACCACCGGCGTCAGTTTAATCATCTCATCTTTCAGATACTCTGACTCCATCTTCTCCTCGCGGGCCAGCATCTTGTCGGCATTACCGCGAATCGTGTTAATCTCTCCATTGTGGACAATAAAACGGTACGGGTGCGCCTTCTCCCAGCTCGGGGTCGTGTTGGTGGAAAAGCGAGAATGTACCAGTGCGATGGCTGATTCATAATCAGGATCATGCAAATCATGATAGAAGTTGCGAAGCTGCCCCACGAGAAACATTCCTTTGTATACAATCGTTCGGCTACTCAGGGACACCACATAGGACACGTCGCTCGACTGTTCAAACACCCGTCGCACGATGTAGAGACGACGGTCAAAATCCACGCCTCTGGCCACGTCAAAAGGCCTTTTCACAAACCCCTGCATGATATAGGGCATACAGTCCTTCGCCTTCTTTCCAAGAATCTCCGGTTTCACCGGGACCTCTCTCCAACCAAGGAACTTCAGCCCTTCTTTTTCCACAATAATCTCAAACATCTTCTTCGCCCGGTTTCTTTTCAGCTCATCCTGGGGCATAAAGAACATGCCGACACCGTAATCTCTTTCCTGTCCGATAAAAATACCGAGGGAGTCACAGGCTTTCTTAAAAAATTTGTGGGAAATCTGTACTAAGATTCCTACTCCATCTCCTGTTTTTCCCTCGGCATCCTTGCCGGCTCTATGTTCGAGATTTTCAACAATTTTCAAAGCATTTGATACGGTAGCATGGCTTTTCATCCCCTTAATATTGACCACGGCGCCAATACCGCAGTTATCATGCTCGAAAGCGGGATCGTAAAGGCCTTGTCTTTTATTCTCCTGATACATGGTCTCAATCCTTTCCATCATATAATTTATCCTATGTATCCACGGGATAGCATGATTTCGTAATATTCCCAGCCATTCATCCGGCAGTCTCCGCAGCTATGATGAAAGCCTTCTCGGACTGCCCTCGGGGACATTGACAATACCGGTTCCCAGCGACACACCCTGCCGCCTCGAAGCACCGACCACACCCCAAAAGATTCTGGCAAAACAGCTGCAATATTTCTACTTTCTACATCTTACAATATTTTATCTGTTTTGTAAATACAAACATTTCATTATATTGTCTAATAATTAGAAATTTTAAATTATTTTTTGTTCATTACGCTTAACTAATTTAAATATTTTTTAATATCAATACATTTTATAGAAAAAAATGCTCCGTCAGAAGACATTTTTTATATAAAATCCATATTATTCCAATTTCTTCTCATCTAAAAGGATTTAGAAAATTTGTTTCTCATACAATTCTGAAAACTCTCTCCCCTTTTGAGATATCTACCATTTATTTTTTCTCCGCTCCCCCTCTCCCCTCTCTGTCTGATGCACTGCAAATCACAACCACCGGCTTAGCCGGTGGTTTGTCTACGCCCTATAAGGGCTTTC
>JAUNJG010000029.1 GCA_030533385.1 Eubacteriales bacterium
TTCAGCCATGCACCAGAGAACAGGCATCCTCTGGCGCAAGCTTGTTTGCAGAAGGAGATGCCTGTTCTCTGGTATAGGGCGTTTCGCCCGAATCGAGGGTTTCACTGCGCCAGCAGTGACGGCAGCAACGCTGCCAACCCGAGATGCATGGCTGATTCTCTTACATTCCTTTCTCCTCGATAGCCATGATCATATCAACTCTCTCCTGATGCCTTGCGCCAAGGAACTTTGCATGTAGCCATTCATTCACGATCATCTTCGCCATCTCAATCCCGATGACCCGCGCACCGAAGGCCAGCATATTCGCATTATTATGTTCTTTAGACAGGCGGGCAGAATACGGCTCGCTGCAAACTACGCAGCGAATCCCTCTGACCTTGTTGGCCGCCAGCGAAATACCCACTCCGGTTCCGCAGATGACGATGCCCTGTTCCACCTCGCCGGATGCAACTGCCCTGGCTACCTTTTCTCCGTACACCGGATAATCACAGCTTTCTTTCGTGTGAGTACCGTAATCTACGACCTCATGTCCCATCTCCTCCAAAAACTCTTTGATTTGTAACTTCATTTCTAATGCCGCATGGTCATTTCCGATTCCTATTTTCATCTTTCTTCAAGACGGCTCTTCTGGCCGCCTCTTCCTCCTTCCTAATGTAGTGTTTGATTCTTGATTCCAGATTTTCCGGGTCGGACACAACATTTGCAGACGTACAAGAACCATCCCGCCATCATCCACACATCACTGCCCCCCATTTTAAAAACGTCCCGACAATGTATTATTATCGGGACGCACAGTTCTTCCTTGGAAGCCATCCTGCTTTTTATTTTGCCAGATATTCCTTCACCTGTGCATAGATGCCTTCTGTATCCAATTGATAATGATGCAGCAGTTTCACCGCCGGGCCGGACTGACCGTACTCGTCGTTGATACCGATGCGCTTTATAGGCACCGGACAGCTTTCTGCCAGGGCTTCACACACAGCTCCGCCAAGACCGCCGATGATGGAATGTTCTTCAATCGTCACCACTTTTCCGGTCTCTTTAGCCGCAGCCGCAATCAATTCCTTATCCAGAGGTTTGATTGTGTGAATATTAATGACTTTCGCACTGATACCGTCTTTTTCTAAAAGTTCTGCCGCTTCCAAAGTATAACCTACCATGAGCCCGGTTGTCACAAGAGTCACGTCCGTTCCTTCTTTTAAAACGATTCCCTTTCCAATCTCAAATTTGTAATCCGGGTTGTCGTTAATCACAGGGGCTGCGAGACGACCGAAACGAAGGTAGACCGGTCCCTCATACTCTGCCGCCGCTGCCACTGCAGCGCGGGCCTCCACATCATCCGACGGGGAAATCACTACCATGCCCGGGATAGTTCTCATGAGGGCAATGTCCTCGTTACACTGATGAGTGGCTCCGTCCTCGCCCACGGAAATGCCTGCGTGGGTTGCCCCAATCTTTACATTTAAGTGAGGGTATCCGATGGCGTTTCGCACCTGCTCAAAGGCACGGCCTGCCGCAAACATGGCGAAGGTACTCATGAACGGAACAAGACCGGTGGTGGCAAGACCTGCCGCAATTCCCGCCATGTTTCCTTCTGCAATACCGCAGTCAAAAAATCTGTCCGGAAACGCTTTTTTGAAAATGCCTGTTTTGGTTGCTCCTGCCAGGTCAGCATCCAAAACCACAACTTTGTCATTCGTTTTTCCTAACTCTGCCAATGCATTTCCGTAGCTTTCGCGCGTTGCGATTTTCTTTCCTTCTAACATAATGCTGCACCTACCCTTTCCAAATCTTCCATTGCAATCTTGTACTCTTCTTCATTCGGCGCTTTTCCGTGCCAACCAGCCTCGTTTTCCATATAAGAGACATCTTTTCCCTTGATGGTTTTCATCACGATGGCCGTCGGGCATCCCTTTGTCTCTCTCGCCTTTGCGAAGGCGTCGGCAATCTGGGCGAAGTCATGACCGTCAATGTTGATGACGTTAAAATTAAAGGCACGGAATTTTTCATCAATCGGGTACGGGGAACAAACATCTTCCACATTTCCATCAATTTGCAGTCCGTTGTTATCCACAATCACCACAAGATTGTCCAGATGGTTGGCGCCGGCAAACATTGCGGCCTCCCACACCTGACCTTCCTGAATCTCCCCGTCTCCCAGCAGCGTGTAAGTACGATAATCCTTTCCACGGATTTTTGCGGAAAGAGCCATTCCTACCGCTGCAGAAATCCCCTGTCCGAGAGATCCGGAAGACATATCCACACCCGGAACGTGCTGCATACAAGGATGCCCCTGAAGGTAGGAGCCAAGATGACGAAATGTTTTCAAATCTTCTACCGGGAAATAACCTCTGAGAGCCAGTACAGAATACAGTCCAGGAGCAGTATGTCCTTTGGAGAGAACAAAGCGGTCTCTGTCCGGCGCATCCGGGTTGGCCGGGTCGATGTTCATCTCTTCAAAATAAAGATATGTGTACATTTCTGCCGCGGACAGGGAACCGCCCGGATGTCCTGCCTTTGCGTTATAGACTGCCGTAACAATCCCTTTACGGACTTCATTTGCTGTCTTTTTCAGCTGAAGTTCATTCATGTTAATCCACCTTTCTTTTTGTAGGTGCCCGGACTCTCCCACTTCGGGCAGTCGGGCCGACTCCATTTTACTTGCATCTTCTCCATCAAAGGCGCCCGCCTTCTCCTTTTGCGGCGACAGGCGCACCGTTCCCGGCAAAGCGTTCACCCCTCCGGGAACATACCTCAGACGGATGGCAGGGGCAACCATCCCCCGCCGTCAGGCGCACCCAGGCGCACTGCTCTATTCATCATCCTGTGTTAGAGGAGTGACTGCTATATTAAGCTCTTCGAGCTGTTTGTCATCGACCACGTCAGGCGCATTGGTCATCAGACAGGATGCATCTTTCACCTTCGGGAAAGCAATGACATCACGAATGGAATCTTCTCCGGCCATGAGCATCACCAGACGATCCAGCCCGTAGGCAAGACCTGCGTGCGGCGGCACCCCGTACCGGAAAGCATCCAGCAGGAATCCGAATCGTTCCTGGGCATCCTCTTTGGTAAACCCAAGACATTCAAACATTTTTTCCTGAATCTCGTTTTGGTGGATTCTGACACTGCCGCCTCCCAGCTCCGTGCCGTTTAAGACAATGTCGTAGGCCTTGGCACGCACTTTGCCCGGCTGTTCGTCAATCAAAGCCAGATCTTCTTCCATCGGCATGGTGAACGGATGATGCATGGCAGTGTATCTTCCCTGCTCCTGTGACCATTCCAGGAGAGGAAATTCCGTAATCCACACAAATTTATAATCAGATTTATCTAAAATATCCAGTTCTTCCGCAAATTTCAGACGAAGTGCGCCAAGCACATCACACACCGTCTTAAAATGATCGGCGGCAAACACCACCAAATCTCCGGCTTTTGCTCCCGTCTTTTCGATGAGAGCCGCCAGCTCTTCCTCGGAGAGGAACCGGGCAAAAGGACATTTCATGGAGCCGTCGGACTTGAGCTGAATGTAAGCCAGCCCCTTCGCCCCATAATCTTTTGCCGTCTTCTCGATGCGCTTCATTTTCTTGGAGGAAACGTCTCCCAGCCCTTCTGCGCACACTGCACGCACCACGCCGCCGTTTTTCACCGCATCGGCAAAGACGCCGAAGCCGCAGTCTTTCACCAATTCGGAAACATCCATGATTTCCATTCCAAATCGCAAATCCGGCTTATCCGAACCAAAGCGGTCCATGGCCTCCTGCCAGGTCATTCTCTGAATCGGCAGCGCCACGTCCACATCCAGACATTCTTTAAAGAGGAAGGCCAGCAGACGGTCGTTGACGTCAATGACATCTTCCACGTCCACGAAGGACATCTCCATGTCAATCTGGGTAAACTCCGGCTGGCGGTCCGCACGAAGATCCTCGTCACGGAAACATTTGGCAAGCTGGAAATAGCGGTCGTATCCTGACACCATCAAAAGTTGCTTAAAAATCTGCGGAGACTGAGGCAGGGCATAAAAACTGCCCGGATGTACCCGGCTTGGCACCAGGTAATCCCTCGCCCCCTCCGGGGTGCTCTTTGTGAGCATCGGGGTCTCAATCTCCAAAAATCCTTCCTCCGCCAGAAAGCGGCGGGTCAGAGTGGCAATCTTGCTTCGCATGATGAGATTCCTCTGAATGTTCGGGCGTCTCAAATCAAGATACCGGTACTTCAGACGCAACTCATCCTTGACGGTAATGTCGGAATCAATCGGGAAAGGCGGCGTCAGAGACTCTGACAGAATGCGAAGCTCCTGGACCTTGATTTCCAGTTCCCCGGTTTTCAGACTGTCGTTCACCGCCCCGCTTCGCCTTTCGACGGTTCCGGTCACCGCCACCACAAACTCCGAGCGGAGAGTGCCCGCCTTTTCAAAGCCTTCGGATCCAACGGTCTCCTCCTCAAAATATAACTGTATCAGCCCGCTCCTGTCTCTTAAATCCACAAAAATCAGGCTTCCTAAATTTCTTCTTTTTTGTACCCATCCCATCAAAGTAACGCACGCTCCGATGTCCGCCGTCGTAATCTCCGCACAGCGATGGGTTCTTTTCAGGCCTTTCATAGATTCCGCCATAATAATAATTTCCTCCTGTATTGCTACTCAATTCCCAGGCTGGACAGCATCTCGTACATGTCCTGAGACTGGGTCACTTTCTGAAAAGCTAAAAATACCTGCATGTCAAAATTTTTCACTTCTTCAATCATGATGGTCAATGCGGTCTCGACATCAAAGGCGCTGCGGTAGGCTCTGTTTGCAATGAGGGCGCCAAATGCGTCGCACACTCTAAGCACCCGGGCGCTCGGCGGAATGTCCTCGTTTTTCAGATTGTTTGGATATCCGCTGCCGTCAGCGTTTTCGTGGTGATAAAGCACTGCCGTCAACACCTCGTCATCGTAGCCCTGCTCCTTTAATATGGCGTAACCCAAAGTGGGATGCAGCCTCACATAACGCATTTCATCAATGTTTAACTTTGCTTCTTTTTCTTCGTAAACGTAGGAGCGAAGCCGGAGTTTTCCGATGTCATGCAACATTCCCGCCACTGCAAGATTGTGGCACTGCCTCTCGGAAAATCCCATCTCTTTTCCTACGAAATATGCCAGATTACTGACAACCATTCCATGAAGAATCGCCTCCCCCAGGGAATCCTGCAAGGGAGTTTCAAGGTCATGGACTCCATACACATATGCCATTCTCTGCCTCATTTCCGTATTATCCGGCTGTCATAAACAGGGTATCCTCCAGGCAGCTCCATGATGTCGTTCCTTGAGACTCTCGGCGCCGCCGTCCTCGTCTGTCGGGCGGAAGGCCGCATCTTTTCTCTGTCGTCGTGCCGGAAAATGAGTTATCTGCCGGTATTGTTTTCTTTCTTTTTCATTTTTGTCGTTCGGTCAAATATTGTCTTTTTCTATCTATCATCTCATCAATGCGGCTGATATAATGCTCAATGCTCTTGACATTTTCCGTCCGCTCGATGCGATGTTCCTCCGGAAAAACAAACTTGGTGGAGGCACCTGCCCCACATGCTATAATATCCTGTTTTTCCTCCATAATCAATATGTTGTACAGACATTCCTTCCCCGGAAGGCTGTACCCAATGTTTTCCAGGTTGCCGGGGATGTTTTTTTGTCTGTACATGTAATAAGGGAGCATCCCCGCCTGCCGACAATGTTCGTCCACCGCCCGCAACATTTCGTTGGTGCTTCCTTTTACCATCGCTTTGTATTTTTCCATTTCTATGTTGAGGTTCGCCGCCCGCTTGATGGCGAGCGAATGCACGGTCAGACTGTCCGGCTTCATGGAAAATATCTGTTTTAGAGTCTCCTTCACATGGGGAAGCTCCTCCCCCGGAAGCCCCGTAATGATATCCATGTTTATATTGGAAAATCCAATCTCCCTCGCCAGAGCATAGGAGTCCCTCAACTGCTGCACCGTATGATTTCGCCCAATCAAATCCAGGGTACCCTGATGCATGGTCTGAGGGTTGATGCTGATTCTCCCCACCCCGGCTCTGCGCAAAATCTCAAGCTTTTTTCTGGTAATGCTGTCAGGCCGTCCCGCTTCCACCGTCAGCTCTCTTGCCTCCTCCACCGGAAAAAGCCGGTGGATTTCATCCATCAACAAAGCAAGAGAATCCGCATCCAGAGCCGTCGGTGTGCCCCCTCCCACATAGATGCTCGTCAGCCTTTTGTGGGCGCAAGCTTTTGCGACATACTCCATCTCCTTTATCAGGGCGCTCATATACTCTTGCATCCGGTCTGCAAAGCGGGAGACCGGATAGGAAGCAAAAGAACAGTAAAGACAGGTGGTCGGGCAAAAAGGGATGCCGACGTAGAGACTGTATTCCTTCTCATAGTCCCAGGCATCCAGAAATCTCTTCTCCCTCTGCGCCACCTGTACACAAAGGCGGGCTTTTTGCCCGTCCGCCAAGTAAGTCTCGGAAAATCTTTTTTCCAGAGCCGCCTCCTCCGCTTCTTTTTCTTCCTCCATCCATTTCATGATAATCTTCGTCGGACGAATCCCCGTCAAAGTTCCCCAGGGCAGAATCTTTCCCGTGTAGGAGGAAAAAAGGCGGTAGAGAAAGCGGCACACTTCGTTTCTGCTCTCCCCGTGTTCTTGCCAGCGGCAGGAAATCTCGTTTTCTGCCTTTTTACCTCGTCCGTCGGTGATGATTCCCGAGAGGGATTGTCCTTGAAAAATAAGGCGGAGGAATGTCTTCTCCGTCTCTTCTTTCTGTGCCAGCAACTCCTCCCATTCCGCCTCGCTTTTTTCCACGATTTTTTCCCGCTCAAAGAAGGCGAGAGCAGTCGCCCGCACATCGTAATCGTATTCTCTTTCGTTTTGATATAAATATATCATACTTTTTATCTTTCTACAAAAGGATTGTGTTTTCTTTCCTCCCCGATGGTGGTGGCAGGGCCATGCCCCGGATAAACCACAACCGAGTCCGCCAAATCCATCACAATATGATTGACGGAATGAAGGAGGGTGGCGGCGTCCCCCGTCGGGAAGTCGCTTCTTCCGATGCTTCCGGCAAAAAGGGTGTCTCCGGAAAAGAGCCAGCCTTCCTCCGCAAAATAATAGCAGCAGCTTCCGATGGTGTGGCCCGGCGTATAAAAGCACTGACACCGGTGTCTGGAAGTCACTTCAAAAATCTGTCTGTCTGCAATCATCATATTGGCATGGGTCGTATACCCTCTGCCGAACATGGGACTCAGGTTGTAATCCTTTACCATGAGTACTTCCTGCTCCGGTTTTGCCGCATACACTCTGAGCTTCCACGGGTCGTAATGTTCCCGCAGTCCCTCCAGCGCACCGATATGATCATGGTGTCCGTGGGTCAGCATCACGCCATCCAGCGTATATCCTCCGTCTTCCAGATACTTTATCAGTTCCTCCGGGCTTCCCGCCGGGTCAATAATCATGGCTTCTTTAATCTCATCATCCATCAGGATGTAGGTATTCGTATCAATCGGCCCAAGCTGGGCACAGACTATTTTAAATTCACCCACTGTCATGTCCTCCGTCTTCTTGTTCCGCCTGTCAGCCTGCATTGCGCTCTACATCTATGATGCTCTCCACGCTGCGAAGCTTCTTTATAATATGATTCAATTCGTCGATTCCCCTCGTCTCAAAGCTGAGGGAGATGGTGGCCAGATTTTGTTTGCTTGTTCTTGTGGACATGGATTTGATGTCTACTTTCATCTCCATGAAAATCTTGGAAATGTCCAACAAAATTCCGGTGCGGTTGTGAGCGTAGAGACAGATTTCCGTCATGTAAAGTTCTCCGCTTTGTTCTACCGCCTCCACCTCCCACTCCGCATCAATGAGTCTTGCCCTGTCGCCTTCCGGCATGGACACCACGTTGACGCAGTCGGTGCGGTGGATGGAGATGCCCCGTCCTCTTGTGACAAAGCCTACGATCTCATCTCCCGGCACCGGGCTGCAGCACTTGGAGAAGCGGACGGATAAATCATGAACGCCTTTTACCGTGATGCCTGACTGCATCTTTCTGCGGGAGGCGCTTTTTTCCACCGCACTTTTTTCGGAGACTTCCATGAGGGCATCTTCGTCGGTTCTCTGTTTCCGGTGTTCCTTCTCGTACTCTTCCACCAGCTTGTTGACAACCTGTCCTTCTTTCAAGCCACCGTGACCGACGGCTGCCATCACCGAATCCCAGTTCTTTAACCCGTATTTTTGCATACATTTTTTCTGGTATTCCGGTTTCAAATAATTTGCAAGCACGATGCCCTTGGATTTGCTGTATCGCTCAACCATCTCCCGACCCCTGGAAATGTTTTCTTCCTTGAACTGAGATTTAAACCACTGGTTAATCTTCGTCTTGGCCTGGGAGCTTTTCACCATATTGAGCCAGTCTCTGCTAGGCCCCCTGGAATTTTGGGAGGTGATAATCTCCACCCGGTCTCCGTTTTGTAGCTTATAGTCAATGGGAACCTGTCTTCCATTGACCCTCGCCCCCACCATCCTGTTTCCCACCGCAGTGTGAATCATGTAGGCAAAGTCAATCGGGATGGATCCGGCCGGCAGGTTTTTTACCTCTCCCTGAGGGGTGAAGCAGTAAACCTGTTCTGCAAATAAGTCCAAATCGGTTTTCAGCATGGCGAGAAACTCTTTATTGTCGGACATATCCTGCTGCCATTCCAAAATCTGCCTGAGCCAGCTCAACTTTTCCTCTTCTTTGTTGATGCTTCCGCCGCCCTCTTTATATTTCCAGTGAGCGGCAATGCCGTACTCGGCGGTCCGGTGCATTTCAAAGGTTCGTATCTGTATCTCAAAAGGCGTGCCCGCAGAACCAATCAGAGTGGTGTGAAGAGATTGGTACATATTTTCTTTAGGCATGGCAATGTAGTCTTTAAACCGTCCCGGGATCGGCTTATAAAGCTCGTGTATGACACCAAGGGCAGCATAGCAGTCCTTCACCGTGTCCACCTTAATCCGAACGGCGAAAATATCATAAATCTGGTCCAGCGTCTTATGTTGATTGCGCATTTTTTTGTATATGCTGAAAAAATGCTTCACTCTTCCGTCGATCTCCGCCTGAATTCCGGCTTCCTCAATGTGGGCGCTGACTTCCTTTACGATGGAATCAATAAATTTCTGTCTCTCCGTGCTGTTGGATTGCAGCTTGGTCTCTAAATCAGCATACACTTCCGGCTGAAGATAGCGCAGGGACAAATCGTCCAGCTCCGTCTTGATTCTGGAAATGCCGAGACGGTGGGCGATGGGTGCATAAATGTCCATCGTCTCCCTTGCTTTTTCTTTTTGTTTTTCCGGCTTCATGTACTGTAATGTCCGCATATTGTGAAGGCGGTCCGCCAGCTTAATTAAAATGACCCGGATATCTTTCGCCATGGCGAGAAACATTTTTCTTAGGTTCTCCGCCTGAATATCCGTCTTATCCTTGGAGTAGGAGAGCTGTCCCAGCTTCGTCACGCCGTCCACCAAAAGGGCGACCTCCTCGTTGAATTCTCTCGTGACGTCCTCCAACGTATAGTCCGTATCTTCCACCACGTCATGAAGGATGCCTGACACTATGGTCTCTTTGTCAAGCTCCAGCTCCGCCAAAATGATACCGACACACAGGGGATGTATGATGTACGGTTCCCCGGACTTTCTTTTTTGCCCCTCGTGGGCACCGCAGGCAAGATGAAATGCCTTCTCAATCATGGAAAGATCCGTGGACGGGTGATAGACTCGAATGGCCGCTATCAATCGGTCATGAAGGCTGTCAACATCTGTAAAATCTTTTGGCTTGCTAATCTCCTTTTGCATTCTGTTTAATTTTTGTTTCTGGACATCCATCATATTTTTCACCACTCTTCTATATAACTCTAAAACTAAAATTAGAATTAATTTTACACCAAAATTCCATAATATGCAAGAGCGGTATATCGGCAATCCGCCCCATCCCCTTTTCCTTCTTCTTTTTCCGCAAAAAAATGCTCCCACGGCAAATGCATCTGCCGGGCCTACGCCGGCCACACCGGACAAAAATCCGGCAGGAATCAAAAAAAGAAACCGCTGCCATCCCGCAGCGATTTCTCTGTTTTGTAATTAATATTCACTTTTTTTAGATTCACAGTAAATGCAGCGGTACACCCGGTTTTTCCGGTCTGTGAGCTTAAACACCTGGTCGATTCCTCTCTCCTCGGAAGTGATGCACCGGGGATTTTTGCACCGGATGATGTTTGTGATTCTCTCCGGAAGTTCCAGATGCTTTTTCTCCACGATGGCGCCGTCCTTGATATAGCAGACGGTAATGTCCGGGTCGATGTAGCCCAGGACGTCCAGATTTAAGTCCATGTTGTCGGCAATTTTTATGATGTCCTTTTTGCCCATTTTATTGCTCACCACATTTTTGATGATGGCGACGCTGCAATCTAATTTATCCAGACCGAGATATTTGTAGATCTCCATGCTCTTTCCTGCCTGGATATGGTCTAGCACGATACCGTTTTTAATGCTGTCAATTTTCATTTGCACTCACCCCCAACAGAGTCATAATCAATGCCATTCTGACATATTTGCCGTACATTGCCTGTTTAAAGTAGCATGCTCTCGGGTCATCGTCCACCTTCGTGGATATCTCGTTTACCCTCGGCAACGGATGCATAATGCATAAGTCCTTCTTGGCTGTTTTGAGCTTCTTCTCATCCAGAATAAAGCTGTCTTTCAAGCGAACGTAGTCTGCTTCGTTGAAGAATCTTTCTTTCTGCACTCTGGTCATATAGAGAATGTCAAGCTCCGGCATGACTTCTTCCATCGTACGCACCTCTTTGTATGCGATGTTCTTCTTCTCAAACACATCCTTTATAATGTACTCCGGAAGTCTCAGCTCTATCGGAGAAATCATCACGAAACGCACATTTTCATAGCGGGACATGGCCTTAATCAAGGAGTGTACCGTCCGTCCGAATTTTAAGTCTCCACACATGCCAATGGTGATGTCGGACAGTCTGCCTTTTTCCCGATGAATGGTCATAAGGTCCGTCAGAGTCTGCGTCGGATGGTTGTGTCCGCCGTCTCCGGCATTGATAATCGGCACGTCCACTTTCTGCGCCGCCACAAAAGGAGCGCCCTCCTTCGGATGTCTCATGGCGATAATGTCCGCATAGCCTGACACGACTCTCACGGTGTCCGAAACGCTCTCTCCCTTCGTTGCCGAGGAGGAACCGGCGGAAGAAAATCCAAGAACATTTCCTCCAAGTTCCATCATGGCTGCCTCAAAGCTCAAGCGGGTTCTGGTACTCGGTTCAAAGAACAAGGTCGCCAGTTTTTTATGGCGGCATACCTCCTGGTATTTTTCTTTGTGGAGCATGATATCGTCTGCCAGCACGAGCAGGTGGTCAATCTCCTCTACCGTTAAGTCCATAGGGTCAATTAAATGTTTCATCAAAGCCTCCCTTTTTTCTATGCCTTTGTTTTATTTCGTCTTGTCTCATCTATCATGGACGCCGCAGCTTCCCGTCTTTTTTGGCAGAAAGTGCGGCAATCTCTGTCTTTGCGGGAGAAAATTCCCAGCCAAATGTACGCCTTGGCAGGGACGCCCGTTTTGACAAATCAAATATACATTTTTCATGTTTTCCTGTCAAGATTCCTTGTAGATGGCGATGGCCTTTTCTTCTAAAAAGACCGGATGATAAGAAAGCTTCGCCTTCCTCAGTCCCGGATTTCCCACATCGTCCTCCCGGTTTACATATTTGCAGTCTCCGGCTTCGTGAATCAAAAACTGCTGGTTAATCATCGGGTAGGCGCCCGGCACGTCCGCATATGCTTTCTCAATGTGAACGCAAAAGGTGTCTTCGTTCAGGCGTTCTCCGATGGAAAAGGCAACCACCTTGCCGTTGGCTCTGAGAAGCCCTCCTTTTAATCCCAGACTGTCTTTATGTGTCAAGGCCGCTTCGGACACGCAGATTTCCGCATGTTTTTCTATGTCTGCCGGCGTGCAGTTTTCTTCTTTCCACCTTTGAAGCAGCTCCATACATTCTTTTGTGTTTTCTTCGGTAATTTCTTCGTAAGTCCAGTCAAATGTTTTTTTGAATTTGTTAATATGATTTTTCTTGCCGTGGTATTTTCTTCCCCTCAGCGCTATCAGAGCTTCCGTCTCATAAATGTAGTCGGCGTCGTCTCTGTGATATTCTACCTCAAACTGTCCCGGATAATGTTCTTCTAAATATTGCTCCATTCCTTTTGAAATGTTATGAAAGACCAGCGGAATGTTTTCTTCCTTGCAGTGTTCTTTTAACTGTTCTATGACCGGAGCCGCCTCTCCCTCTCCTATGGGAAAGGAGAAACTGACCCGATTTCCACCGGAGCGGACTACGATGGTTCCGTCCACCTCCGCATAGGTCGCCTCATAAAAATCTTTCCACAGATAAATGTTGGCAAAGGTCATGTCGCAGCTTCTTGCTTTTGCGTGTTTTAAATACTCTGTTATCTTCTCTTTGTCTTCGGCCTTCACAGGCTTAAATTCCATAAATACCTCTTTCTTTCTTATTTTTTCCATGAGCCTTACCGCAGGCTCTCCCGTCCAGCCGAACCCGGCTCCGCCTTTCTCTTCCCCTTTTGTATTATTTTCCCGGAGAAAATTTTTATCCCGAAACTTTCATCTCGCCTTCCATGGCTTCTTTTTGGGGAAGCAGACGAATTTTTTGGACGCTTTACCGCCGACACGGGGCAAAACGCCACAAAACCACGGGGCGGCAGTGCTTTTTCTTTGCCCCTGCCCATGCCCCATGGCTATGTCCTTTTTTACTGCATATATTATTTTGCTAATTTGCTCTCTAACCGATTTCGGACTGCCTTGATAAAGTCCTGGGTGCTGACGGTATTGACATCTTTCAGGGTGCTGATTAATGCCAGGTCTCTCGTCATGGTCCCGTTTTCAATGGTTTCTATTGTCGCTTCTTCCAGTTTGTCGGCGAAATCCTCCAACTCCGAGATTTCGTCCAGCTTTCCTCTTTTTCGGAGCGCTCCCGACCAGGCAAAAATCGTCGCCACTGAGTTGGTGGAAGTTATCTCTCCGTTCAGATGTTTGTAATAGTGTCTTTGCACCGTTCCGTGAGCCGCCTCGTACTCGGTCGTCCCATCCGGAGAAACCAGCACGGAGGTCATCATGGCCAGGGAGCCGAAGGCTGTCGCCACCATGTCACTCATCACGTCGCCGTCATAGTTTTTGCAGGCCCAAATGTATCCGCCCTCAGAGCGAATCACTCTTGCCACCGCATCGTCGATCAGCGTGTAGAAATATTCAATGCCCGCCTCATGGAACTTTATTGTATATTCTGCATCAAAAATATCCTGGAAAATATCTTTAAAAGTGTGGTCATATTTTTTAGAGATGGTGTCTTTGGTGGCAAACCATAAATCTTGTTTTGTTTCCAGTGCATAGTTAAAGCAGGAGCGCGCAAAGCTCTCGATGGAGCCTTCCATGTTGTGCATTCCCTGCACGATGCCTGGACCGTCAAATTCATGAATCACTTCGCGAACTTCCTGTCCGTCTTCGCCCGTGAATACGATTTCCGCCTTTCCTGCTCCCGGAATCTTCATCTCGGACGCCTTGTATACATCTCCGTAAGCATGCCTTGCAATGGTAATTGGTTTTTTCCATGTTTTTACGGTCGGCTCAATGCCCCTGACTACAATCGGGGTGCGGAAGACCGTTCCGTCTAAAATGGCACGGATGGTTCCGTTTGGGCTTTTGTACATCTCCTTCAACTGGTACTCTTCCATCCTGGCAGCGTTCGGCGTAATCGTGGCGCACTTTACGGCAACTCCGTATTTTTTAGCTGCGAGAGCGGAATCTATCGTCACCTGGTCTCTGGTCTTGTCTCTGTATTCCAGTCCCAAATCATAATATTCCGTGTGCAGGTCAATGAAAGGAAGCAACAGCTCATCCTTAATCATTTTCCAGATGATTCTCGTCATCTCGTCCCCATCCATCTCAACGAGGGGCGTCGTCATTTTAATTTTATCCATGTTTCTCTCCTTTCCCATCTTCCCTGACCGGGAATCGCAAGGGTTAAAAACCACATTTCTCACTATTATATAGGATACTCTATGGAAAATGCAAGTTTTTTATCTTTTCAAAAAGAAGACTTCTTTCTTTCCCGGCAGATTCTTCTAAAGTTCTCCGCTGTCAAGCACAATGGTAAAAGGGCCGTCGTTGACCAGGGTTATCTGCATATCGGCACCAAATTTCCCATGCTCCACCACCGGGATTCTCTTTTGACATTCTGCCAGAAACTCCTCGTACATTTGTTCCGCTTTTTGTGGATTTCCCGCCTTCACAAAGCTTGGTCTGCGCCCTTTTTTGCAATCTGCCAACAGAGTAAACTGGGAGACAATGAGCAGCTCTCCTCCGACGTCCTCAATGGACAGGTTGGTTTTCCCCTGGTCATCTTGGAAAATCCGCAAATCCAACATTTTTTTGGCCAACTTTTTTAAGTCTTCTTCCGTGTCCTCCTGAGCCACCCCGAGCAGCACCAGATACCCTTGCCCTATACTTCCGACCACCTTTTCTTCTATGCTCACGCTGGCTTTTGTCACTCTTTGTATTACCGCTTTCATATGATTTATGGACTGTTGCAGCCTTCGGCCGCTCCGTCTTTCTCCTTTCTGACGCGGAAATGTACACCGACTTTCTTCCCGCACACATCCCGTCTTTGTCTGCCCCAACAATATACTACATTTTTCCTCTCCTGTGAATAGCTCTTCTTCTCCTTCGCCCGGGAAGAACCGGAAACTTTTTTCTTCCCGGTTCATAAAATAATGACGATCCTTCTCACTTTCCGGAGGAATGTGATTTGTCCATGAACCAGAAACTTGACACCTCTTTGTCCCTTTCCTTGCGTCTTTCTGAGGAGGAGCGTATGAAAAGCACCCTTCTTCGCACCGGATATCAAAGGGACGGCAAACTCTGGCGGCTTATCTTGCTTTACGAAGGCTCTCTGGAAGAAGTCAGTCGGGAACTGTCCTTCTTTGCCATTCCTCTCCTGGGGAATTTTGCCATCATTGAGATTGCGGAGACAAAGCTTCCGGCGCTTCTGGAATATCCCCAGGTTTTATATCTGGAACTCCCCGGCCCTCTCTATCAGGAGGAGATTACCGGCATGGGTGCCTCCTGCTTCTCAAAAAGACCGTTTTCTCCTGAAAATGATTCCGACGGCACGCTGACCGGTGACGGGACGGCGGTGGCTATTCTGGATTCGGGCGTGGACTTTCGCCATCCTGATTTTTGCACTCCCGAAGGACGCTCCCGGATTCTTTTTTACTGGGATCAAAGTCTCCCTTATGACGGGAGCAATCGATATCGTCTGGGACATATTTTTACGGAAGAGGAACTCAGTCTTCTCCTGTCCGGCGCTGCGCCATCCGGAGCTGTTGCACCGTCCCCCGACAGCAGCGGACACGGCACCCATGTTGCGGGCATCTGTGCCGGAAACGGAAGAGCCAGCGGCGGACGCAACCACGGCGCCGCCCCCATGGCCTCCCTCCTCGTCGTCAAATTAAAAAACGATGCTTCCTCTGTTTTCACGGACTATGCCAACCTGATGCTCGCCGTCGATTTCGTCGTTCGCTGTGCCAATGAACTTGAGATGCCCCTGTCCGTCAACATCAGCTACGGCTCTAACGATGGCGCCCACAATGGCAGCAGTCTTGTGGAACGTTTTTTAAGTGAGGTGAGCTTTTTTGGAAAAAATGTCGTTGTCGCCGCCACTGGAAACGAAGGGCTTTCCCGCAGGCACAGCCGGGTGACGGTGAATCCGGGGACTTCCCGTCTGATTCCTTTCCGCATCTCCCCGGGAGAGCAGAGCATGTACCTCCAACTCTGGAAGCCTTACGCCGAAACTTTTTCTTACGGACTTTTTCTGCCGGACGGCAAAGAGGAACTCATCGTCCCCGGCACCCCGGGACTATCCCGGTTTAACCGGGAGGACATGCAGCTTTTTTTCTTCATCAATGAACCTGGGCCTTATCAGCCATTACAGGAAGTTTTCCTCGTACTCCTCCCCGATACCGGGCGGCAGTCCCTGGCTTCCGGCCAATGGCAGCTTAGAATTTTGTCCGGAGAAAAGCAGAGCGTCCCGGTAGATTTATGGCTCCCCTCCCGGGAGGCAACAGGGCAGGCCACCGGATTTTTAGAGCCTTCCGCCTACGGAACCCTCACCATTCCTTCCACTGCAAAAAATGTCATCAGCGTGGGAGGATATGACAGCAGCCTGGATGTCTTCGCCTCTTTTTCCGGAAGAGGATTTGAATTTTCTCAGCCCTCCGCTCCGAATCTCTGCGCCCCCGCCGTCAATATTTTGAGTACGGCGCCCGGAGGCGGCTACACCGTCCGCACCGGCACTTCCATGGCAGCCCCCTTCGTCACGGGCGCTGCCTCTCTGCTCATGCAGTACGGCATCGTCAACGGACAGGATCCTTTTTTGTACGGAGAAAAAATCAAGGCCCTGCTCCAAAAAGGAGCAAGACCTCTTCCTGGTTTTTCCGTCTATCCAAACCCCTCCGCAGGATGGGGCGCCCTCTGCCTGAAGGACAGTCTGCCCTCCGGGATACTCTCCCCGGCCGATTCGGTATCACAAAACGTCCCCTGACATCCAGGCAAAGAAAGAAATAGACGAACACGGGCGCCTTCCCCAAGGGAAGACACCCGGACTAACTTTGCTTTATTCACTGCGACACAGCCGATTCACCGTCTGCATCTGTCTGCTTTTGTCATTTCGCCAAGACTTATTTTGCCTCGCCGTCAATGACATCACTCATGTCATAAAGACCAGCCGGTTTTCCTGCCAGGTAGACGGCAGCCTCTATGGCACCCTTTCCAAATACGGCTCTGGAATAGGCAGTATGTTTAAACTCAATGACCTCATCCACACCGGCAAAAATAATCTCATGTTCCCCGACGATGGTTCCTCCCCGGACGGCGGAAATTCCAATCTCATCGGCAGGACGCTGCATCCGGCGGGTACTTCTGTCAAAGACATACTCATATTTTCCTCCGGCCGCTTCGTTGATGGAGTCGGCCAGCGCCAGCGCAGTGCCGGAAGGGGCATCCAGCTTCCTTCTGTGGTGTTTTTCCACAATGTCAATATCAAATCCCGCCTCACCCAGAATCTTCGCCGCAGTCTTTACCATCTTCAGGAGAGTGTTCACTCCCAGGGACATATTGGCAGAGCGAAGAATGGCCGTCTTCTGACTGGCTGCTTCCAGATGGGCCATCTGCTCCTCGCTCAGACCCGTGGTACATTCCACGAGAGGAATCTGATGGCCTGCGGCGTAATCCAAGACGTCGTCCACCGCCGCTGCTGCCGAAAAATCAATGATGACGTCCACAGGAACGTTGACTTCCTTCAGGGAAGCAAAGACCGGAAATGCCTTCTGCTGTCCGGCATTTACGTCCACTCCGGCAACAACCTCCACATCCTCCATGTCTGCAATAAGGCCGCAAATCACCCGGCCCATATAGCCATTACAGCCGTACATTAATACTTTTGTCATTTTTGTTTCTCCCCTCTGTGAACTACCCATCACCCAAAGGTAATGGGCTTTTAAGGCGCTTATATCCCGCCTCCTGAAGGAAGCGGGTTTTACGCTTCTAATTTATAAAAGACCCGTCTCTATCATTGCCTTTTTCAGGCGCTCCGTGCCTGCCTCCTCCATCTCAGTCAGAGGTCGTCTCAAATGAGGGCCGCAGAAGCCAAGAAGCTCCATGGCACGTTTCACAGGAATCGGGTTCACCTCACAAAACAGCGCATGAATCAGCTCCAGATATTTTATCTGGAGGGCACAGCTTTTTTCCACATTACCAGCCAGATATTCTGCACAGATGTTGTGGGTATCCTCCGGAGCAATGTTGGAAAGCACGGAAATTACACCTTTTCCACCCAGGGACATCACCGGCACTATCATGTCGTCGTTTCCGGAATAAACGTCCACATCTCCCTGCGTTTCATACATAAGCTGGGCTGTGTAGCTGATATCTCCGGTGGCGTCCTTCATACCGACAATATTATCCACGTTTTTCACCATATAGGCCATGGTGTCTGCATTAATCTTACAGCCGGTTCTGCCCGGGATGTTATAAAGAATCATCGGAAGATTGGTGTGGCCTGCCACATAGGAAAAATGCTCAATCAGACCCTTCTGCGTCGCTTTGTTGTAGTATGGCGTCACCACCAGCGCCGCATCCGCTCCTGCCTGCTCCGCCTGCTGCGTCAGCCAGGAAGCCACTCTGGAATCATTGGAACCGGTTCCCGCCACCACAGGAACCCTTTTGTTCACCCTGTCCACACAGTAACGAATCGCCTCAATATGTTCTTCCTCTGTCATGGTGGATGCTTCCCCTGTCGTTCCGCAGACGATAATCGCATCCGTTTTGTTCTCTATCTGATAATCAATTATTTTTCCGAAACTATCATAATCAATGTGATAATCCTCATCAAACGGTGTGATAATCGCTACACCGGCACCAGTAAAAATTGCCATAATCTTTCCTTCCTTTCTCATGCTTTTTGCATTTTTTCCTGTGTCAATCCTTCACTTCACTGAGAATGGCTGCGCCTTCTTCTTTTTCTGTCTGAATACAGTAAATGCAGTTTGCTATCTCCCGCAGTCCCTGCGGCATATGTCTGCCGGTCAGAATCAAATCCATAGACTCGTTCCGCACCGACAACAATTCTTTGAAATCATCCATAGAAATGATGCCATAATCTAACAGTCCGAATATTTCGTCCAGAATCAGCAAATCACACTGACCTGTATCCATCACCTTTCTTGTGTAGCTCAATGCCAGTCTGATGTTAGAAAGCTGCTCCTGCTTTTCTTCCTCCGTCAAATCCGAATAGGCGCAGGCAGCTTTCTCAAAACGAAAAATCTGTAGCTCCGGTTCCAGTTTTTTGAGAAAATCCAACGTGTCTGAATGTCTACATTTCAGAAACTGTACCATAATCACAGTCTTCCCCATGCCTGCGGCACGAATGCCCAGGCCGAGGGCTGCCGTCGTCTTTCCCCGTCCTTCTCCATGGTATATCTGTATGCTTCCGTCCATATTCTGACCTTTCATCTCTATTGCCGACACCTTTCCTTTTGCTTTATCTCTCAAAGGTAAGGCCGGGCAACGTTTTGCTCATAATACCATATTTTCCCTTAAAAATCCATACTGAAAAATCTTACATCTTCATCTTTTCCCAGAACCTGGAATCCGGCGTATCCCTGCTCTTCCAGTCTGTTCAAAAACTTGCCAAGCTTTTTCGGTTTTTCGTAGAGAGCAGTCACATACTCTTTGCGAAGGTCTTCCGCCTTCCCGATGGCCTCTTCCACCTGTCCTGACTCGTATAGCAGGGCAATCTTTTTCGGTCTGTCCTCCAATGCTTCTTTTCTCTCAGAAAGGATGCTGAAGATACGCTCAAAACCGATGGAGAAACCGACCGCCGGAACCTGCTCTTTTCCAAACTTGCCAATGAGGTTGTCGTACCTTCCCCCTCCGGCAATGGAACTGTTAAAATCAAGGGATTCTATCTCAAATACGGTTCCCGTGTAATATCCTTGCCCCCGCACCAGCGTCATATCATACTCTACCTCATACTTTCCGCCGGAAAGGCGATTGGAAGTCTCGATGATGCCAGCCAGAGAATCAATGTATTCTCCGCTGCTGCTGATGCTTCTCACATAATCAAGGGTAAACGGTGCATTCTGGATCAATTTCATAAATTCTGCAATGACAGCAGCATCAAAGCCTTTTTCCGCCAGCTCCCGCTCCACTCCCTCCGCTTTTATTTTGTTTAATTTATCAAAAGTAATGCATACGCTGTCCAATTCTTCTTCTCTGAATCCCACGCTTTGCAAAATATCTTTCAATACTCTTTTATCATTTATCTTAATCTTAAAATTATGAATACCGATATTCAACAACGCCTTCGCCGTCGTATGAATCAATTCTATTTCACAGTCGGAAGAACTGGAACCCAGGATGTCGATATCGCACTGGATAAACTCCCGCAATCTTCCCTTCTGCGGACGCTCTGCCCGGTACACTTTGTCAATCTGTATGACTTTAAAAGGAGTCGGCAAAGATGCTTTATTGTTGGCATAATACCGGCTCAGCGGCAACGTCAAATCATAGCGAAGCCCCATATCCGCAATCTGATTTTCTCCGCCTTCCTCTATGGCCTTTCTCAGTTTTTCTCCCCGTTTCATTACTTTAAAAATGAGATTCAGGTTTTCTCCGCCTTCGCTCTTGTCAAGATTTTCAATATCCTCCAAAATCGGGGTAAAGATTCTTTGAAAACCACAGTTTTCATAAGTCTCACAAATCTTATTTTGGAGGCCGGCCCTCAATTCCGCCTGGGCAGGCAGGTAATCATTCGTTCCTTTTACTGGTGTTATCTTCATGGATACATCCTCTCTTTTCTCTGTTTCTTTTCCAGGATAATGTCTAAAAGGGACTACCCTTATGCCAAGCAGTCCCTGTGTTTCTTTCAGCCTGTATGCTCTCTAGCCTATGCTCCCTGAGTCCGCCACCTTGCGCTCCAGACTCATCCCGTCATCGCAGTATTCCATTTTGTTGACGGAGACTTCATAAGCGGTGCGGCTGACAATGGTATCCTCGCTGATTTTTTTCTGATATTCCCGGCTCTGTATCCGGCCCCAAAGCTGAATCCGGCTTCCCACCGGAAGCTTCCCGGCATACCTGGCATTTCTTCCCCAGCAGATGCACGGAATATAATCTGATTTGCTGTAGGCTCTGTTCACCGCCAGCAAAACATCGGCAATCTCTCTTCCGAGAGGTGTCGTCCTGTAAACCGGTTCCTTACAGATATATCCATCCAGGAATATCATATTCGGTTTGCGGTTATCCATCTCGTCCAGCAGCTCCAGCTCCCTCACAAACAAGGAAAGCACCAGATGATTCCGATTGCTCTCATGTTTATTGTAAGATCGGAACTGCCCCTTCGCCTCCATGAAATGTCCCACATAGGACTGGCTGACGTCAATCAGCCTTTCTGAGATCAGAAGTGGAATCGTATCACTGGAATGGCTGAGTCTGCTCACCTTCAGCTTTACCATATAAAATCCTTCTCCGAACACCTCATGGCTAAATTCAAACTCGGAGATAATCTCTCCAGCGACAACCGCCTGGTTATTTTTTAATATTTTTTCTGTCATGTTTACTCCTCCCTGTATGTAGCACAGCCGTCTGTATACACTTATGTGTATTCGGCATTCCGGTAAATTATGTATAAAAATTTTGCGCATTTTTTTCTCATACTCAAATATGCGGGCATTTTACATCCTTATCCCGTCGAAAAAAACTTCCGCATCACCGCTTACAGACACCTGTCGGCCGTCCTGCGGATGCCGGCAAAGTCTTCCTTCGCTCTATCTGCATGCGCTTTCACAATGCTTCTCCATCGCATTATTCTTTTTTTAATCTGCCGAAATCTATGCAGGACGCATCTCGCATCCCATCTCACGCTCCGCGCTCCATATCCTGCCTCATTCCGCCTCATATGTGCGCTTCACGTCTCATATCTGCTGCTTCATGTCCCTGCATATTGCTTCATATAGAAAGAAATCAGAAAAAATTTTAACGGGAAACCTCAAATCCTCTCGGGAATTCCTTCTGTTTTCTCCGCCGGGTTCAGTATAATAATTCTATTTTAAAATGTCAACCATGAAACAATGATAGATTTCATAAAACAATGGCAGATTTCATGAAATTTTTCCTATGTTGTTGTTTTATATCACTTTCATATTGTGTCTTTGGGTTCTTTATGCTAGAATGACTTCGTTTCTCGCAGTGCAAAAAAAGGTCAACTGAGAGAAATCATCCGTCGAAGACTCTCATCCTTTCCGGTGTGAGTTTTTGTAAATTTATACCATCAACAGAGCGGATATTTGTATTCCCGCCGTAAGATACGCCGGGGCACTTGATTTTAGGAACAAAACATTTGTAATATCCCGCCATATCAAAGAATAGAAAGAAGGCTTAACTTATGAAAATTTCCAGAGAAGATGTCCGTAATGTGGCAATCATTGCCCATGTAGACCACGGAAAAACCACTCTCGTAGATGAGCTTCTAAAACAAAGCGGAACCTTCCGGGAGCGCCAGGAGGTCGGTGAGCGGATCATGGATTCCAATGATATTGAAAAGGAAAGGGGAATCACCATTCTTTCCAAAAATACTGCAATTCATTATGACGGTGTTAAAATCAATATTATCGATACGCCCGGCCATGCCGATTTCGGCGGCGAGGTAGAACGTGTATTAAAAATGGTCGATGGCGTTATCCTTGTGGTAGATGCCTTTGAAGGCCCGATGCCTCAGACAAAATTCGTATTGAAAAAGGCGTTAGAATTGAACCACCCTGTTATCGTGTGTGTCAATAAGATTGACCGTCCGGAAGCAAGGCCGGAGGAGGTCATGGACGAGGTTCTTGAACTGTTTTTAGAATTGGATGCCGACGATGATCAGCTCGACAGCCCTTTTGTGTATGCTTCCGCAAAATCCGGCATCGCCATGTTGGAATTAAACGAACACGGTACGGACATGAAGCCTCTCTTTGAGACTATCATCAAACATATTCCGGCTCCAACCGGTGATCCGGATGCAGATACCCAGGTACTCATCAGCACGATTGATTACAATGAATACGTCGGCCGCATCGGCATCGGCAAAGTAGAAAACGGTTCTATCCACGTCAATCAGGAAGTGCTTCTCGTCAATCATCATGATGAGACGATTCATAAAAAAGTAAAAATCAGCAAACTCTATGAGTTTGACGGCTTAAATAAGGTGGATGTCACCGATGCCACCGTCGGTTCCATCGTAGCTATCTCCGGCATTGCCGACATCCATATCGGAGACACTCTCTGTTCTCCTGACAATCCACAGCCAATCCCCTTCCAGAAAATATCCGAGCCGACCATCGCCATGCAGTTCCTCGTCAACGATAGTCCTCTCGCCGGTCAGGAAGGAAAATTCGTCACTTCCCGCCATATTCGGGACAGACTGTTCCGGGAGCTTAACACTGACGTCAGCCTCCGGGTCGAGGAGATGGAAAACACGGATTCTTACAAGGTATCCGGGCGAGGCGAGCTTCATCTGTCTGTACTCATCGAAACGATGCGCCGGGAAGGCTATGAATTCGCCGTGAGCAAGGCGGAAGTCCTCTATCGCACCGACGAAAACGGAAAGAAAACAGAACCGATGGAGATTGCCATCATCGATGTTCCTGATGAATATTCCGGCTCTGTCATCGATAAACTGAGCCAGAGAAAAGGCGAGCTTCAAAACATGAGCATATCCGGAACCGGCTACGCCCGCCTGGAGTTTTCTATCCCATCCCGGGGACTCATCGGCTATCGGGGTGAATTTATGACAGACACGAAGGGAACCGGTATCATCAATACATTATTTGACGGATACGGCCCATACAAAGGAGAAATCCAGTACCGCAAGCAAGGCTCTCTCATCGCCTATGAATCCGGTGAAACCATCACCTACGGCCTGTTTAACGCACAGGAGCGAGGCACCCTTTTCGTCGGACCGGGAGAGCGGGTCTACTCCGGCATGATTATCGGACAAAACGGCAAGACCGATGACATCGAAGTCAACGTCTGTAAATCAAAGAAACTGACCAACACACGGGCCTCCGGCTCCGACGACGCCTTAAAGCTGACGCCGCCCCGCATTCTCAGCTTAGAGCAGGCGCTTGAGTTCATCGACACTGATGAACTGCTGGAAATCACCCCAAAGAACATTCGTCTCAGAAAAAAAATCCTGGATCCGACTGCCAGATACCGCGCAAAGCGCAACAGCCAGTCATGATTTACCGAAAACTATCCCCGGCAAAACCTGCCGAATGTCCCCCTCCTGCCCGGAGAGGGGATTTTTTTATCTTCTCTCTCCATCCCTATCTCACCGTCTTACCTGTCACCCGGCGCCTCGTTTCCCCTCTCTCTGCCTTTGTGTCAACCGAATCGGCAAATCTTCACTTCAGGCTCCCCTCTCAAAAGTGTTGACTGCACATCTTAAAAAACGATGACCTCTCCCCCTATCTCTCCATAATACACCTCCGCTCCCGGCTCCATCACAATCCGGCCTGCCGTCCCTTCCGTCAGGGCGGCCTTCACCCTGTCTTCCTCCCCTTTCGGAAACAGGCCGTGAAGCTTCACTTTATCTGTATATTCTGTACTTTCTATCGTTATGGTATTTTGTGCCAAAATATATTGAATCTTTCCTAAATCTGTGTATTCGGTTTCTAATATCCATCGTCTGGCCGGTATCTTTTCTACAATGACCGACTGTGCAATCCCTTCTTTGGCTGCATCAGTATAGGCTCTCACAAGCCCTCCTGTCCCCAGCAGGGTTCCTCCAAAATATCTGGTGACCACGATCACGATATTGTTGATTCCGCTACCCTGAATCACTTCCAGAATAGGCTTTCCGGCAGTTCCTCCCGGCTCCCCATCGTCGCTGCATCTTGTGACCGGATTTTTCAATCCTACGGAAAATGCAGAACAATTGTGTCTGGCATCCCAATATTTTTTCTTGATATGCTCTATGAAATCCTGGGCCTCCTCCACTGAGGATGCCGCTTGCACATGGGCAATAAATCGTGATTTTTTTTCGGTGATCTCACCGCTTCCTCCCTGAAAAACTTCTTTATGTTTCATTCTTTTTCCTCTTCTGCCGGTCATCACCGCGCTGTATCGTCTGTATCTTATTGTGTAAAGAGATGTCTGATTCCCTCCCGCTTTTTTGAATGCTTTCCTCCCCTCTGAAAAACTCCGAAGAATCACAGAGCAACCGGACTGTAAAATGCCGCCGTCCACGAAGCAGGCAATCTCGCGCCGTCAGGAATCTGTGTTATAGTATCAGAGCATCGCAAGGCTTATTATATCATCTCACCTCCGGCTCGATGCGGTTTTTCGCCTTATGCCGCCCTCTGTGCAAGCACAGGGCGTCGCAAGCCTCATTATATCATCTCACCTCCGGCTCGATGCGGTTTTTCGCCTTATGCCGCCCTCTGTGCAAGCACAGGGCGTCGCAAGCCTCATTATATCATCTCACCTCCGGCTCGATGCGGTTTTTCGCCTTATGCCGCCCCTTGTGCAAGCACAGGGCGTCGCAAGGCTCATTATATCATCTCACCTCCGGCTCGATGGGGAGATTCGCCTTATGCCGCCCCTTGTGCGAGCACAGGGCGTCGCAAGGCTCATTATATCACATTTCTCTTCTTCCGTCTGCCAATCATCGACCAGACTGCACAGATGAACCGGCATCACAGTTTCTTCTACAAAACAATAAAACAACGCTTTTGCCTTGGAGAAATCTTCTGTAATACCTGGAAACTCATCATTGTCCACCAAATATTCCTCTTCTTTTACCATGGCTGACATGGATATCGGGGAATCCTCTTTTGTCTGAGCTGCATATTGTCGAATGCGAATTCCATAAAAAAGAGTTTCGCCTTCCTCACCTTCAAAGCCCGACTGTAGCAGCTCATATCGCAGTTTATACTCTCCCCAGAAGGTTTTTACCTCCTGTATTTCGGTTCGTATCGTCATTCTTTCCTCCTTTTACTCTCCTTTTGCTCTCTGGGGCACTGTGGGCTATGACAATCAGAGGATTTTTGAATACGACATTATTATACTTTTTTTGACAAAAAACAGGAAGCGAAATAATTGTAAAAAACAGGTAACTTTTATATTGATAAAATTATAATAGTATAATATTTATTTTAAAAATTGGATATTTTTGACAATTATATCTCTGTACTAAACTTCCAAAATTTGCTAAAATATTAAGTTTTACTTTTTTTCCCATTTTTTCCTCATTTTTCTTCTTTATAAAAAAGAAGCTTTGAGGAGCAAACCAGAAATTCCCATTCTTCTGGTCACAGCGTTTCCAAAACCGCTTTCATTTTATCTGCCGCCTGGCGAAACAGAGAAAATTCCTCCTGTGACCACCTTTCTTCCAGCCGTTTTTCCACTCCGTTGACGCCAATGATGGACGGCACGCTCAAAGATACATCCCGTATTCCATATTCTCCCTGGAATACGGTGGACACCGGTGCAATGGTAAGCCGCTGGTTCAGCACCGCCTCCGCCAGATGGCAGACACAGGTGGCAATGCCATAGTGTGTCTTTTCTTTTCCCCTGATGATCTCGGCACCCATCTCCCTCACTTTTTTTGCCAGAGACTCTCTCTCCTTGCTTGTCCAGGAAAGTCCCACATTTTCACAGTATTCCTGAATGGGTACGCCCGCAATAGAAACCCGGCTCCACACAGGAATCTGAGCATCTCCATGTTCCCCCACCACGGTAGCCTTGACCACCTCCGTACTCAGGTGAGTGTAATCGGCAATTAAGCTCGTCAGGCGGGAGGAATCCAGAATGCACCCCGTCCCAAATACCATCCCGTTGGGCAAATCCATCCACCTGGCACATTGATACACCAGCACATCTACCGGATTGCTCACCATCATGATGACGCCTTTCGTATAATGTTTTTTGAGCTTATCTACCACGTTTCTGATGATTTCTGAGTTCCCTGCTATCAAGTCAAGTCTCGTTTCTCCCGGTCGGCGATTTCTACCGGCAGTGATGATGATTAAGTCACAATCTTTGCAATCTTCATATCCGCCCACATGTACCGAGGAAATGCCCATGTCCGGAATCCCGTGCTGAATATCCAGCGCCTCTCCCCTTGCCTTTTGTTCATTTACGTCAATTAAGACAATTTCCCTTGCAAGTTTCCGTATGGTCAAAGCATAGGCAATGGAGGCGCCCACAAATCCTGCTCCTATAATCGCCACCTTTCTGCCTGAAATATAAAAAGTACTCATCTGTTTTATCCTCCTGCGACATTTTCTTTTTTTCAGTATATCATATCCCGACAACCTACATCAATCTTTCCCCATTTCCAGTTTGTGTCAAGTAAACGTTGGCAACTTTTCTTTTGTTTTTCTTTCAAATGTT
>JAUNJG010000106.1 GCA_030533385.1 Eubacteriales bacterium
GGGATCACCCCCGCTTGCGCGGGGAACACGACAGCATCCTGAAAGCGAAAGTGGCTGTACAGGGATCACCCCCGCTTGCGCGGGGAACACACTAAAAAGCGCGCATAAATGCGTACTTTTCTGACTACACTCGTCAAATTTCATTTAACTTTAAATAGATTCCATATGTGATGTAACAATCTCTCAAAGCCCTATGATGTCCCGTGGTATCAATTGACAATTTTTCAGCTATTGTCTGTAATTTATAATCTCTAATTCCTTTCACTTTTCTTTTAGCCAAAATCATTGTATCAACACACTTATTTCTCGGAACAGGCAATTTTTCTTTCTTACACATAGCCTGAATAAAATTAACGTCAAAGGACACATTATGACAGACCAGCGGGTACTCCGCTATAAATTCTAAAAACTCCTGCAAAACAGTATGTAATTCCCGTCCTTCATTGAAGATTTCTTCTTCTGTAATACCTGTTAGCTCTTTTATAGAATCTGAAAGCCTTTCTTTACACCGAATTAACGAATGAAATTCCTCCACAGGACTTCCCTCTTCCACTCGAAGCGCACCAATCTCAATAATTTCGTCTGATAAATAGGAAAGTCCCGTAGTTTCTATATCAACCACAATATAAGAATTTTCCTGCTGTGCTGCTTTTCCTTTTGCCTTTTGTATTTTTGTAGCTTTTCTATATTTTGATGCCTTGCTGAAACCTTTTTGACAAAACATATCAGCCTTATCCATTTTTGTAGCTATCTGTTTCGGCAGGGGACGCTGCATCAGCTTTATCCCATCAAAATCTACAATTTTCCAACTGGTGTTATGAACGCAAAATTCCATTTTCTGTTCCCCGGGAGCCGAATATACCATGGTTGCCTGTCCATGCTTCAAGTTCTCGCAAATTCTCTCCCATATACGCTCCCGTACACGGGCAGACACGTTTCCCACATAAACTCCGGTGTTAATCTCAAAAAACCATTTTGAAAGATCTCCTCGTAATTTAGGGAGGACAATCTGTTAGAACTACTACTACCATCCATGCTCCCCCTATTCTTCAGAATAACTTTTTCCATTGGCAACAATTCCTTTTTTTGAATCCCAGAGATAGGTCACATCAACTTCCGGCAATGAATTATCTTGTTCTTCTTCTTTCAAAAACAAAAATCGAATATCCTTTACCATCCTTTCAAGAATATGAGAAGCCGCCATTTTGTCACGCATCCTCCTTCTGACCACGCCAGGCAGATCTTCCGGTTCTTCGGAAGCCACCTCAAAAGCAACCGGTATCGTTATCTCTACTTTATAAAGATCCGCAATATCATATACAAAAGAATTTTCATGCCCCACATGAACAAAACCTAATCCCGGAGAACATCCCAAGGCCGATATCACGGCATGAGCCAAACCATACAGACAAGCGTTGCCCGCAGATAATGCCTGATTTACCAAATCTCCCTGAAAAAAATCATTGGGATCATAATTTCTCCCGCTCCATTTCACTCCCCATTTATCTGAGGCCTCTTTATACGCCTTTCTGACCCTACTTCCTTCTCTGCCCCTAAGCTGCTGGGTGGTAAGTCCGCTTGTATCTTCATCCGGGAAACGAATTTGATACATTTTTCTTACCACCTGCAAATGCAGTCTTTGATTACTTACCATTTCTGCCTGTCTGATCAGCAAATGTGCCCGGCTCGTCAGAGGTCTTCCACTTGCATAAAAACGTACTCCTCTTTCTCCTACCCAAACAATTCCTACCCCGGCGTCTCCTATCAATTCCACCGCACGGTGGGTTACATTGGTTCCGGGTCCAAGAAGCAAGGTCGAAATGGAAGCAGCCGGAATTCTGACGGTTCCATTCTCATCCCGGACTAAAATCGCACTGTCCTCACGACTTAACTGACAATGTTCCAAATATAGAAAACTGAGCCGATCACTAACCTGCGGAAGTTCCTGAAGATCTGGCCGTACCATTCCTGGAATATGATTTATCCCATCCCATCACCCACTTTCGCCACAGTAAACAATCCCATCCCAAATGCTTTTCCACGTCCCATTCCTTCCAAAAGCATTTTCCTGAATTTCTCCTCCTCTGTCACTTTCAAAATCCCTTCATAGGTTACTGCCAGCAGCTCCACAGCCCCTTTTCTCTCCGCACCTTTATAGAATCTTTGCCATTTACTTTCAAGAACCGTAAACTCTTCTTCTTTTACCAGGAACCCATTCTTTTCACATCGTTCCAAAAGCCATTTTTTCTGATAAAAAGGTGTTTTGTGGGCATGTACACTTCCTCTTGTTCCATTGCCGTTTGAGACACTCTTTGTTGGATTCGCAACCAGGCGAAAACGCCAGACCGTATCCTTTTTTACCCTGTCCAATAGGTTTTGATACTCTTTCGTTTCCCACGATTTCCCTTCCTCAAAAAAACCAAACTGTTCCACAGCATGGTCAAGCATCGGTTTCCTGTCACTGAGTAACAGAAGATAGCAATGCTGCCCCAGCTTATCAATTCTCCAAAGCTTCCGGGTACGCTCCCCAGGAAAAGCGGCTTCTATTGCTCCATGAAACAGGTTTGGCGAAACCAATGCTTTCATTGTTTTTCTCCTTCTTGTATCCAGCTCCAACCTCGTCAGGTACATTCCATCACCTCCCTATAACTCCGCCATTGCATCATGCTCTGTTTCCTTAGGTAAAGACGCTTCAAGAGCAATGGATGGCAGTTCCTTCACTGCACGATATGCGTATCTTCTGTTTTCAGGATGAAAGGATACCGGTAAATCTTTTAAGGCAACTGCTGTCTCATCCTCTGGCATGGCATCGACAATTAAACGTAGAAAACAGTTTCCTTTCTTCATTTGCCGTTGCTGCATCCAAGGTATTAATTGCCAAGGTTCTTCTTTTAATGCGTCAATGAGGCCGTGAGTTCTGATTCCTACAACGACAGGCTGCGACGGTACACAGGAGCGCCTCCCTAAAAAGAGGGGAAATGCCGGATGAAGAAGCGCACTTTGGATTTCCTCCAACCACGCTTCATTTTCACTTTCCAATCCAACTAAAAATGTGGCATCTGACAGGTAATATCTATTTGTAACATAGGTCATTTTCTCTGTTTTTTTAACTGTATGGTAATCATGAAGAAGCTGCCCTTCTTTATCCACCCGAACTCCAAACCGCAGCTCTGACAAATCATCTATGGCTTCATCTCTTTTTCTTCCCAGAGCCGCTGCCAACAGTCCGATTACTCCACTTTTGGAAGGTTCTCGCCCTGTGCGGCGTGTTTCAAACTTAGAATCAGTCCCCCATGCCTGCAAAGGTCCTGCAAGCCTCAATAAAAGAGTACTCATCCTCATTCCTCCTCACAATATTCGCAAATCCTTTTTTCCAATATTTCTAAAAATCCCCCAAGAGAAACCCTATTTTCTGAATGTTCGCCTTTCGCACCAATACAATATTCTTCCTGCGGCCCATCTACAAAGGCCTCATATGTTTTCTTAGCATATTCCTCCAAAGCCTGAACAGACTTCTTTGCATATCCATCTTTTCTGGTAAAAATTGGCTTTTCAAAGGCTCCTGCCAGATTCACCGGCTGATCCTTCCGAAACGTAATGTAAGCAAAATCAGGAGCCGTTCGGTTGGCAAATGTATTCTGCTTTCCCGTAGGCATGGAAAGTAAAAACGCTTTGACAAATCCTTTCACCGCCTCCGCTGTATCTGCCTCCAACAGTTCCTTTAATTCACGAAGATTTACTGTTGCATATCGATAAAGGGTTGCAGAATGGAACTCCACGGTTCCCAGATGCCCTGCCCCGGCATTATCCTCTGGTGCAAGGTCATCGACGGCGGTAAAATAATCGTACTCATTTCTTACCTCATGGGTGGAAATGCTGTGGGCCACCTGGGCGGCAGCATCAAAATTCAAAGACGGATCACTGGCAACCATACGTCCGAATAGTGCAATATCTATGGCTGGAAAATCTGCCAGCGCAGCCTTATAAACCTTTGCATCTTCTTCCTTGGCAACAATCAATTCGGCAAGCTTCCGCGCCTGCATCCGGCTCATAAAGAATAAGGCATCGGATTTATTGTCTTTACTATTTAGCTTAATTCCTCCCTTTTTTAATGCCTCCGCTGCCGCTTTTTCCACTTTTCCTTCGTATCCAAGCTGTTCCAGTTCTTTCACTATAAGGTTTACTGGACTTTTGGTACGTACCCCCATCTGCTCCTCAGAAAAAATTTGTGTAAACATCTTTCTCATAGCATGCTTCCACGCCTGACTGGACACTCTTGCTCTGGTTACCCCTCCATAAACAGCAGTCTTCGGACTTCCGGTATCGTCACGATTGATACAACTAGGTGGTACGGTTTGAAGTACGTGCAAATCAAGATAATAATTATTCATTTTTTCCTCCCCATCCTCATTTATCTGTGTTCTCGTTCCTTATATTTCCATAAAAATCCTGTCCCCATCTAAGACGAACATTTGACATCAGCTCCGGAAATTGAAAGCAATAAATATCTGCCGCAAGCTTTGCATAATCCAGCCCGATACTCTCTCCCCTAAGCAGCTGTACAGCGCTGCGCATATAGTGGAAAAGCTCTTCCACACTGCTTGCAGTGGCGATTGTATTAAACCGCCTCAATATCCGCTCCTGGTCATTGGCTCCATGCACCAGACAAGAAATCGCTTTTCCAAAAGATTGTCCTTCTTTATACATAGAATTCGTCTGCGTATCCTTTCCCTGCTGATGCAGCGCAAATAAAGTGAGCGCAATGTATACCGCCCACTCTGCACGGCTCGGTTCATCATCTCCATAAAACTCCTCCGGCATTGATTCCAGGTAATACCCCCAAAGCTGGGGTACCTCACCCGGTGCTTTTCCAATTCCTCTTCTCAGCTCCGCCAAGGCTTTTGTATTTTCCTTCGATTGCAAAAGAAGTCTTAAAATTTTCTTTTGTGTAAACAGTTCTACCTGTCTCACAGAAACCTTTGTCCTCATAATACCACCCCCTGTTTACTTGTCACATTGACCCAACTGATATAAAAAATGATTAAATGCTTCCGGAGCACTGTAATGCCTTTCCACCTCTTTGTTTTTTATTTTTTCTTTGACGATTCTTCCGGCAATCGCAGCACCCCCACTCTGATTCACAAGTTCTTTCCCTAAATTTTTTATAATTGTACCAGATGTTGTTCTCCAATCCTGTATATATTGGTTCTGTATCTCAAGATTTTGCTCCGGATCTATCTGTAAAAGCCATTGTCTAAAAGGCAAATCAAGGCGGTAGTAGGCCTGGTTTGTGTCAAGTAAACGTTGGCAACTTTTCTTTTGTTTTTCTTTCAAATGTT
>JAUNJG010000107.1 GCA_030533385.1 Eubacteriales bacterium
GGGAAGATGCTGTGCCGGGTTATATTGGCAAGGTTTCAGGCTATAACGTGACCAATACTATAACTTCTGTGCCTGTCCGAAAGGTCGATATCGCCGGGGGAACAGTGCTGGAGGGCGCCGCTCTTCAAGTTCTCGACAAAGATGGAAACGTGGTGGCGGAATGGGTATCCGAAGCAAAAGATTATGTGGTGGAAGGCCTGTTGACGAAAACGCCGTACACACTTCACGAGGTCAGTGCGCCGGAAGGCTATGAGCTTGCGCCGGATACGAAATTTCAGTTAAAGGAAGACGGAACGGTGGAAATCCTGGACAAAAATGAAACCGCTACGGTCATAGATGAAGAAGGCAGGCTTGTGATAGGGGACAAGCGGACGGAAACCGTGGAGGAGGAAACCGTGTCCGTCACAGGAAAGAAGACCTGGAACGACGGTGGCAACCGAAGTAAAAAGCGCCCGGAAAAGATTTTCATTCAGCTTTTGAAAAATGGGGAGCCGATGGAAGGCCAAAGGCAGGAAGTGACGGTAACGGATAAAGACGAAGGAAGCTGGAGCTTTGACAAGCTGCCGAAGTATGACGAGAATGGAAAGGAGATTGTTTACAGTATCAGGGAAGATGCTGTGCCGGGTTATATTGGCAAGGTTTCAGGCTATAACGTGACCAATACTATAACTTCTGTGCCTGTCCGAAAGGTCGATATCGCCGGGGGAACAGTGCTGGAGGGCGCCGCTCTTCAAGTTCTCGACAAAGATGGAAACGTGGTGGCGGAATGGGTATCCGAAGCAAAAGATTATGTGGTGGAAGGCCTGTTGACGGAAACGCCGTATACACTTCACGAAGTGAAGGCGCCGGAAGGCTACGGTCTGGCTCCAGATACCGTGTTCTGGCTGAATGACGACGGAACAGTAAATGTGGATAAGGGTACAGCTGCCTGCGAAAACGGCGTGATTCTCGTGGAAGATAAATATGTGCAGACAGAAGATACCAGCGTAAGTGTTGTGAAGACGGTAAGCTACAATGGTTTGCCTCTTGTGGCGGAAGGCATTTCTTTCTATGTGGGTCTGTATTATGACGAAGGATGCACGAAGATGGCGGCACCTTATAAGGAAATCCGGCTGGAGAAGGCGTCTTCTACAAAGGTGACCTTTGATAACCTGGAAGTGGGCAGAACATATTATGTGGGAGAATGTGATAATAAAGGGAACATGATTTCCAGTGGAGAAGTTTCCGGAGTTGTTTATCAGGCGAAATTTACGGGAACCGGTGGAAATCGTGTGGTAACCTCCCGGGGAGAAAATGTGCAGGTGGCGCTGGATAACCAGATGGCTGAATTGCCGGACGGATTCTATATCGAAGGACAGCTCCATGTGACTAAGAAGGTGTTGAATGTGAACGGGAAGCCGATGAACACCAGCAAAGTATTTTATGCCGGTATCTTTGAGGATGCGGGACACACGAAGCTGTCAAGTCTGGTGGAAAACAATATTCTCACCCTGGCTCCGGAAGGAACTTCCGAAGCGGTAAATGCGACCACTGTGGCCATTCCGGATAAGGATGCGGTGGTGAAGCTGTATGTGGCAGAGACAGATGCCAGCGGAAAGCCGGTGGCGGGAACTTCTGGTTTCTCCTATGAGGTAACGGTGACGGGAGAGGCGGCAGTCTTGACGGTGCAAAACAGCGAAGCCTATGTATCCATTACCAACCGGGTAAAAGAGAAGATACACGAGAAGGAAAAAATCGAGTCCAAATCTGAGAATAATAAGAAAACGAAGAATACGGGAACGAGCGGAAAGGCGAAAACAAGCGATAACACACCGATTCTTCCAATGGCGGTGCTTTTCCTTCTGTCTGTATCGGGAGCTGTGTGGATTCTCTATCGCAGACGCCGCAGTCAAAAGTAAAACGGCAGGCAATCAATTTGTAGTGATAAAAGAGATTGCCATGTCTCACAAAGCCACATAAACATCGGATGGGCAGAGTTTTGCTCATGGCTATAGCAACTATGAAAAGGAGGTGATGTTTCATCTCCTTTTCATTATGCCCGCATTGAATGGGCAGGGGGACGTTGGAACATAGGGCAGAGATTGTCCGAATTAACGTTTGCGAAAATAGCAGATTACGGGGTCGATGAGACAGAAAGCCTGTTGGCTTTAGAGAATGGGTGGTTCACAATAAATAGATTCGTGCTATAATGTCTATGAATATAGTAAATGATTTGTAAAACAGGAGGATGTGTTAATGAATCAAAATGTAGAATCCATAAAGGGGAAGCTCATCGTTTCCTGTCAGGCGCTGCCCCATGAGCCTCTTCATTCTTCTTTTATTATGGGGCGAATGGCGGTGGCGGCCATGGAAGGAGGCGCAGCCGGAATCCGGGCCAATACGAAAGAAGATATCGTAGAAATAAAAAAACAGGTATCTTTGCCGGTCATTGGCATCGTCAAGCGGGATTATGAAGACAGTAAAGTCTACATCACACCGACGATGCGGGAGGTAGATGAGCTGATGGAGGCAGGTCCGGAAATCATCGCCCTGGATGCCACCGAAAATTTGCGCCCGGGGAAACAAGAATTAAAGGATTTCGTCAGAGCCATCCGGGAAAAATATCCGAGGCAGCTTCTCATGGCGGATTGCTCTACCGTGGAGGAGGCAATCTTTGCGGATCAGCTGGGATTTGATTTTATCGGTACGACTCTCGTGGGATATACGGAGCAGAGCAAACATTTGAAAATTGAAAACAATGATTTTGAGATCATTCGCACTATTTTGGAAAAGGTCGGACGCCCGGTCATCGCCGAGGGAAACATCAATACGCCGGAAAAGGTGAGGCGGGTCATAGAGCTGGGAGCTTACAGTGTGGTGGTAGGTTCTGCCATCACAAGACCGCAGTTGATTACCAGAACCTTTGCAGATGCATTAAAAGAGAGTGTCGATGGAGGAGAGGAATCTTTGCGGCAATAAGGGGAACATGAAGGAGTTCTTTGTCCTTTTGCAGAGGAGAGAAATAGGGGGAGATATACAATTAAAAAAAGAAAGGGAGTTTACCATGAGAATATACAAAGCAGAAACTTATGAAGAGATGAGCAAAAAAGCCGCAAATATGATATTTGCACAAATGATTCTGAAACCGGACTGCGTGCTGGGACTTGCAACCGGTTCTTCGCCGGTGGGAATTTATGACCGGTTGGTGGAATGGTATCAGACAGGAGATTTAGATTTTTCCCAGGTGACTACCGTGAATCTGGATGAGTATCGGGGATTGGCACCGGACAATGACCAGAGTTATCGCTATTTCATGAATAGTCATCTTTTTGATAGAGTCAATATTGATAAGAGCCGTACCTTTGTGCCCGATGGGCTGGCAGAGAATGCGGAAGAAGAATGTAAGCGCTATGACGCTCTCATTCAATCGATGGGCGGAGTGGACTTACAGCTTCTTGGCATTGGGCATAACGGTCATATCGGTTTTAACGAGCCGGGAGATGTCTTTGAGAAGGGAACTCACTGTGTGGCGCTGCAAAAAAGTACTATCGAAGCCAACAAACGGTTTTTTGCCTCCGCGGAGGAGGTGCCGGAATACGCTTACACTATGGGAATTGGAACTATCATGCAGGCGAAGAAAATTCTGCTTATCGTCAGCGGAAAAGAGAAGGCTTCTATTGTAAAGGAAGCGTTCTTAGGGCCGGTGACCCCTGCCGTTCCGGCATCCATCCTGCAAATGCATCGTGATGTGACGTTGGTTGGGGATAAGGACGCACTCTCAGAGATTGAGGGGTAGGAAAGAATTGTGGGGGGTTTTGGGCACCTCGATTCCTTTATCTTCTCTTTATATTTAGTGAATTTATAATTTTTTTTAGAAATTATACAGTAAATATCTGGGGGGGGGTAAAGTGAGAAAATAAGGATAATTTAGTATAAAATATAAAAAATTTTTTCGGATAAAAAAGCCGGAGAGAATCATTTTAGTTCTCTCCGGCTTTTTTGTGCGTCCTGGTTTGTGTATCGCCGATAGATGTGGGGCATGCAATATGTAGGCAGGCGTGTTCGGATACTATCTGTCTGCATAAGCGCAAGGCGTCCGCATGGAGAATCAAGAAGCAGATTTTCTCGTGCTCGCTCGATTTTTGTGAAAGGGTAGCCGACAGAAGTTTTTATAACTTCCTGACGGAATCCCTGACAATCAACTCGGTGCTGATGCGGCGTTTTACGGCGCGGCAATGGTGAAGAGGATCCTGTAAATTGTTGATCAAAGCCACGAGGGTGTCCACCGATTCGGAGCCGTAGGAGTATTTCGGCACATTAATCGAAGTGAGGGGAGGTTCCGTCTCCATGGCGAGAGGCCTGTCATTAAAGCCGACGAAGGATATGTCTTCCGGGATACGGTATCCGTATTCTGTAAAGGCCCGCATGACACCGGAAGCCATGACGTCATCATCGGATACAAAGGCGGTGGGAAGGGAGAGATCCTTTTTTAGATACTCTCGGAATACCTGATAGCTGCTATGCTCGTTGTGGGGAACCTGAAAACAATGATCCTCGTTGATGGTAAGCCCAAAGTGGTGGATGGCATAGCGGTATCCTGCTTCTCGCTCTTCCCAGCTGCTGACATTGCAGCTGTCGTGGAGAATGCCGATGTCTGTATGTCCCATCTTTACCAGGTATTCGATGGCCTGAAAAGTTCCCATCTGATTATGGATGGAAACGCAGTGTACATTGTGATTGAAAAAATCGTTGTCAATGAACACGACGGGAATTTCCAGGGCATCAAAATAAGCTAAATCATCTTCCTGCATTTCCGTGGACATGACAATCACACCGTCCGGTTTGATGCGGTTTAACTGTTTGATCTGCTCGGCAGGGTCTGAATCTTCTCTGTTCATTGTCATGAACTGTACGAGGTACCCATATTTTTTTGCGCGGTTTTCAATGCTTTCCATGAGAAGCATGAAAAAAGGATGATGCCCAACGACAACACTGTTGCGTCGGTAGGCGACGAAACAGATGGTTTTGTTGAGGAGCATTCCTGCACCCTCTTCATGAGCCTGATCAATCTTAGGGGTCTTTATTAAATGGGCGTATCCTAATTTGTTTAATTCATGAAGAATTCTTGTTCTGGTTTTTTCAGAGACCCCGGTTTTGTTGTTGATTATGATGGACAATGAAGCGGGAGAAATCCCTAATTGTCTGGCTATTTCTTTATGAGTCATAGAATCGTCCTTATGTTTTAAAAATTAACTGGTTACAACTTAGGATGATTGTAAATCTTTATTAAATAATTGTCAATGTTAATTTAGCAGAT
>JAUNJG010000108.1 GCA_030533385.1 Eubacteriales bacterium
TCCTGCATATAATTTAGCTATTTTATTGCGAAAAGTTTTTGTTCTTTACTGCTGCGCCGATGATTTCAGGTTTTGTCACTCTTGATCCATAGCGTCTCAGACTCACAACTGACGCTGCCGCCCCCAGCCGCCGCAGTCAGGCCGGCTGGGGGTATCCGAACACACCTGCCTCCCCTCCCCTCCTTTCAAAGAAAGTTATTCATATTTATTCGATAACTTCTCATAATTATAAGACATACTCTTTTTTTATGCAAGTTTTAATTAATATTTATTAATAAATTCAAAAAAACCTCTTGCATAAATTTCAAGAATGACGTATAGTATACTCTGTATTCGAGAATAGAATCCCATATGTTATTATCAGCATTATCATTATTTACAAGGAGGATATATAGAATGAGCAAAGAAAAAGTGGTATTGGCATATTCCGGTGGTCTTGACACCACAGCCATCATCCCATGGTTAAAAGAAAACTATGATTACGAAGTCATCTGCTGCTGCATCGACTGCGGACAGGGAGAAGAGCTGGACGGTCTGGAAGAAAGAGCGCTTTACTCCGGCGCTTCCAAATTATACATCGAAGACATCACCGATGATTTCTGTGACAATTACATTCTCCCGTGCGTGCAGGCGGGCGCCGTTTATGAAAATAAATATCTTCTCGGCACATCCATGGCACGTCCGGGCATTGCGGCAAAACTGGTGGAAGTTGCCAGAAAAGAGGGCGCTGTCGCCATCTGTCACGGCGCTACGGGAAAGGGAAATGACCAGATTCGTTTTGAGCTTGGCATCAAGGCACTGGCTCCCGACTTAAAAATCATCGCTGCATGGCGAGATGATAAATGGAACATGGACTCCCGGGAAGCGGAGATTGAATACTGCAAGCAGCACGGCATCGACCTTCCGTTTTCTGCGGACAGCAGCTACAGCCGTGACCGTAACTTATGGCACATCAGCCACGAAGGACTGGAACTGGAAAATCCTGCCACAGAGCCAAATTATGACCATCTTCTCGTCCTCGGCGTCTCCCCGGAAAAAGCGCCGGATGAACCGGAATACGTCACCATGACCTTTGAGGCAGGTATCCCGAAATCTGTCAACGGCGTGGAGATGAAGGTTTCTGACATCATCCGTAAATTAAATGAGCTGGGCGGAAAGCACGGCATCGGTATTGTGGACATCGTGGAAAACCGCGTGGTTGGCATGAAGTCCAGAGGCGTATATGAAACGCCGGGCGGAACCATCCTCATGGAGGCACATCAGCAACTGGAGGAGCTGGTTCTCGACCGTGAAACTATGGCAGTGAAAAAGGATATGGGCAACCGCATGGCCCAGATTTGCTACGAAGGAAAATGGTTCACCCCGCTTCGAGAAGCCGTGCAGGCTTTCGTGGAATCCACCCAGAAATATGTGACCGGCGAGGTGAAATTCAAGCTTTACAAAGGAAATATCATCAAGGCCGGAACGACTTCCCCATATAGTTTATACAGTGAGTCTCTCGCTTCCTTCACGACCGGTGACTTATATGATCACCACGATGCGGAAGGCTTCATCACTTTGTTCGGACTGCCAAGCAAGGTGCGCGCTATGAAAATGCAGGAAGTGGAGAAAAATAATAAATAATCATTACCGAAAACCAGACTACTCATATATGTCCAGTGTTTGCCCATTTTACCCATTGAGGGGAGCTTGATTATTTTTTTAAACCAGACTTCATATATAAAGGAGTCTGGTTTTTTCAATTATCGGCATCTCATAGGTATGGCTGTGTGCAAAGACTGTACACGTTAGACATATATACGGTGTCTGGTTTTTTATTTATCGGGGAATGGCATGGGTGAATTTCCATATAGAAATGTGGCTTTGAAAAACTTTGATATTTAAAATATGTTTTCGTTCTGTCGAAGTTTTTTTTATCGTTTTCGTTATTTTTTTGCGGAATTTGTATGGTTTTTTCTCCCCCGTTTCATACTAAATCAAAAAGTAAGAAAACAAGAGGAGCGATGGCATCCATGAATTCTCACAATCTGCTAAAAAAAATCCTCCGGTCTTTGTTCATCATCTGTACCGGAGGAATGTTCTATTATAATTTTGAAATTTTCTATCGAGGGTATTCCCACATCTCCATGTTTTTTTGTGGAGGCTTGAGCTTTTATACGATAGGCAGCCTGAATGAACATCCCCGTCTTCATCTGTCTTTTTTTCGACAAATGCTGCTGGGAAGTTTCATCATCACCGGATATGAATTTATCACCGGGCTGATCGTCAACGAGCATCTCCATCTGCATGTGTGGGATTATTCTGACCAGCCGTTTAATATCAAAGGGCAGGTTTGCCTGCCCTTTAGTATCCTCTGGTTTTTTCTTTCCCCCTTTTGTATCGTGCTCGACGACATCATCCGATACGCCCTCTTTCAGAGAAAACGCCCTCATTATAAAACTTTGGACAAAAACTCCTGAGTTCTCGCTTCCTTCGGGCGCAGAAAAATATCTTCCGGCGTTCCCTGCTCCAGGATGATACCTTCGTCCATGAACAGAACCCGGGTTCCCACCTCTCTGGCAAAGCCCATCTCATGAGTCACCACAGCCATGGTCATTCCCTCGTCGGCAAGGTTTTTCATAACCTCAAGCACCTCTCCCACCATCTCCGGGTCAAGGGCGCTGGTCGGCTCATCAAAAAGCATCATTTTAGGTTTCAGCGCCAGGGAGCGGACGATGGCAATCCTCTGTTTCTGACCGCCGGAAAGCTGTCCCGGATAGGCATCTGCCTTCTCTTCCAGATTGACAAGACGCAGCAGGCGCAATGCCTCCTCCTTCGCCTCCTCCGCTTTCATCAATTTTAACCTGGTTGGCGCCAGGGTAATATTTTCCATGATGGTTTTGTGAGGGAACAGGTTAAAATGCTGAAATACCATCCCCATCTGCTGACGAACTTTATTGATATCTACTTTTGGATTGGTAATATCCACACCGTCAAAAATAACCTGTCCGGACGTCGGACGCTCCAACAAATTCATGCAGCGCAAAAATGTAGATTTTCCAGAGCCGGAAGGCCCGATGATAACCACCTTTTCCCCCGGCTTGATATGTTCATTTATCTCCTTTAATACCTGATGATCTCCAAAAGATTTACATAAATTCTTAACGGATATCACTTTCTCTCAGCCTCCTTTCCAGCTTGCCCATCACCCAGGTAAAGAACATGACGAGGACAAGATAAATGAGGGCAACTACCAGGAGGGGCAACAAAGCATCAAAGGTAACGCCTCGAATAATGTCTCCACCTCTGGTCAGCTCGTTCAAACCGATGTACCCACAGATAGACGTCTCCTTCAGCAAAGTAATGATTTCGTTGACAAGGGCCGGGAGACAGTTTTTGATGGCCTGGGGCATAATAATCTGTACCATGGTGTCCAGATAACCAAGGCCGAGGGACCGTCCCGCCTCCATCTGGCCCTGGTCGATGGAAAGGATGCCCGAACGGAAAATCTCCGCCACATAGGCACCGGAGTTGATGCCGAAGGTGACAATGGCAACCAGCGTTTTACTGATATTCGGAGAGTTCAAGAAGACAAAGAACATGAGCAAAAGCTGCACCAGCACCGGCGTGCCGCGGATTACCGTCAAATATATGCTGCAAATGCCGTCGGCGACCTTTAGCAAAAATCCGGTCACTCCTCTAGCCTGCTCTTCCTTCATCTGCGCATAGGTGGTGCGAACCACCGCAACCAGCGCACCGAGAATCAGCCCCAGAATAAGAGCCAGAAAAGTCACCATAAGGGTAATTTTCAAACCGTCTACAATATAGATATATCTTTGTCCCTCAATAAAGTCATTGATGAACTTCGTCTGTAAATTAGAAAACCAATTGTTCAATCTTTTTCCACACTTTCTTTTATAAAATTGTAGCTATTCAGCCATAACATCCCGGAATCACAGCTGACACTGTTTTCATTTATACCCAAGGAGAGGGCTGTGGCAAACACAGTTTCGGGAATCCCTGAAACATCTTTGCCACAGCCCCCAGGTATAAACCTTTTTATTTCATCTTTTTATTTAGTCTGCCACGATGTATTTATCCAGAATAGACTGGATGATTCCATCTCTCTCCAGCTCAGCCAAAGCGCCATTTACCGCCTCCAAAAGCTCCGGATTCTCCTTGGAAATACATGCCGCATATTCCTCTTCCACATAGGAAGTGTCAAGAATCTGAAGACCCTTGTTGCCTGCCACATAGGAAAGCGCCGGCTGGTTGTCGATGATCACCGCATCAATCTTACCCTGTGTCAATGCCATCACCGCATCATTTCCTTTATTAAACTGCTCCACATTCTCCGCTCCAAAATCATCACTGGCAAAGATGTCGCCGGTGGTGGAAAGCTGCACACCAATCTTTTTTCCCTGCAAGTCATCAATGCTCTTGATGTCGGAGTCTTCTTTTACGATAACAGACTGGATACCGGTAGCATAGGTATCAGAGAAATTAATATTTTTTTCTCTCTCCGGCGTCACTGTCATGCCCGCCAAACCGATGTCGGCCTTTCCGGTCTGCACTGCCGTGATGATGGAATCAAACTCCATGTCCGCAATCTCCACCTCCAGACCAAGCTTGTCTCCGATGGCCTGGGCAATCTCAGCGTCAATGCCGACGATCTCATTTCCTTCATAATATTCATATGGAGGGAAATAAGCGTTCGTAGCCATGATAAGCTTGCCCTCCGTAACAGTAGGAATCCCGCTTTCTGCACCGGTACTTCCCTCCGCCGGTGCCTTCGTGTCACCGGAACCGCCGCAGCCCGCCAGCACGCAAGTACCAAGGGCAACTGTCAACGCCAATGTCATCATCTTTTTTAATTTCATTGTGATCTCTCCTTTTACATAATGAAAATGTTGCTACGGCAATCAGGGAATCCCGCCACAGCACGCTCCCATATCTCAAAGATGGCACTCTCACTCCGACATCCCCGTCTTGCCACATATTATTTATCATTATACACATAATCATGCAGAAAATCAATCTTTCTTTCCCGGAAAATCAGGAAGCTGCGCCAAAACGATGGCCACGAACATCAAGGCGCACCCAAACAATTCCCGCAGGCTTAACACCTGATGCAAAATCACAAAACCGGCGAGGGCGGAAAAAACTGATTCAAGACTGAGAATCAGTGCAGCCATAGTAGGATTCATGCCTTTCTGCCCGGGAGTTTGACAGTTGAATAATGTAAAAATGTACCGCAGGGCTTATATTT
>JAUNJG010000109.1 GCA_030533385.1 Eubacteriales bacterium
GATCTCTTCCCTTTATTTTTTTCTTTTTTGCCAATGATAATTATACTCTAAGCCATTTCCAATCCCGGGAAACAGATTTCTCCATTTTTTAGCACAAACGTCTCTTTGGCAGACAGATCACATCCAAAATACATCATCCTATGTCTCTGCCCCGCAACTACAAATAGATTGTCCCCCACAGACGACCCAACGCAGCACAGTTGCATGGAGAAAAACGCAGGCGGCGGTATCCCTACACAGAGAACACCGCCGCCCGGCATGTTTTCATTGTCACGTCAACATCTGACTCAGTCGCTTTGACAAAGAAATGTAACGATTCAACCTTCCGCCCCATATTGTTTTAAAATTTCTATATACTCCTGTCCAATCCTGCTAAGCGGCATCTTCTTCCTCTTGATGTAACCGATGAGCATGGTATCCTCCGTGTCAAAGGGAACGGAAACATAATTGCCTCCGTTCAGATTTTCGCAGATAATGCCGGAACAAAGCGTGTAACCATTCATTCCCGTCATCAGATTCAACATGGTCGCCCTGTCATTTGCCTTGATAATCTGCCGGTAATCTAAAGTACTCAGCACTTCTTCCGCCAGATAGAAGGCATTTTTATCCCCCTGCTCAAAGGAGAGACACGGATAAGGTTCCAAGTCGGAAAAAGTGATTTTTTTCTTTTTTGCCAGCGGATGGGTGCCGCTCAAATATACAGAGATTCCACAGGAAAACAGTGGGATAAATTCTACCCCATTATCCGAAAAAATTTTCGTCAGAGCCTTCCTGTTAAAATCGTTCAGATAAAGCACTCCTATCTCACTTTTGATATTTTTGACATTCTCTATGACCTCATAGGTTTTTGTCTCATGAACCGCCAGCTCAAATTCATCCATGGCAAAGCGTCTGCCCAGTTCAATAAAGGCCTCCACGGCAAAGGAATAGTGCTGGGTCGATACGGAAAACCGCTTTCTGTTCTTCTTTTCTCCCCCGTACCTGTCATCAATCATCCGACTAAGCTCTACCATCTGTCTTGCATATCTTAAAAATTCTTCTCCATCTGTGGTAAGGACGATTCCCTTGTTCGTCCGGATAAAAATCTGTATATGCAGTTCTTCTTCCAAATCCCTCACGGAGCCAGAAAGAGCCGGCTGCGAGACAAACAGCTCCGCAGCGGCCTTGTTCATTGATTTTGTATCTGCAATCTTCACGACATAATGGAGCTGTGTCAATGTCATGCAACCTTCCTCCTTCTCTTAATTTCTGCTTCCTTGACGCCCTGACACGAATTCCTGCCATTTCGTTTTTTTCAGACAAAAAAAGCCGTGCAAGGCGGTGACGCACTTTTTTGCACGGCTCAAAAATTTTGAAAACATCATGAAAATTCTCAAAATACCGGTTTGACCGCTCCCTGATAATTTTCATTGATATAATCTCTTACCTTGTCTGAAAGCAGCACATTCACAAGCGCTTTCGTCTTCTCGCTCTCTTCTTCTCCCTCCCTGACACACAGATAATTTGCATAAGTTTCTGCCGCCAAAGAGTCAGAAGCCTCTACTGCCAGAGGGTCTGTCAGCCCTGCTTCCATCGCATAATTTCCATTAATTACTGCAAAATCTACATCCTGAATGGATTTTGGAACCTGTGCCGCCTCCAATTCTTTGATTTCGATATCATAGAAATTTTCTTCAATATCCAAAACCGTGGCCGTCACTCCCACGCCATCCTTCAGGTCAATCCACCCCTGCTCCTCCAGCAAAAGCAACGCTCTTGCTTCATTTGTCGTATCATTCGGAACTGCGATTGTTGCACCCTTTGCAATATCGTCTAAAGATTTCGTTTTTCCCGCATAAATGGCCATCGGCTCAAAATGTACTGCCGCCGCTCCTACGAGGTGGGTTCCATTTTCTTCATTAAAGTTTTCCAGATAAGGGAGATGCTGGAAGTAATTCGCATCCAGATTTCCATCTTCCAGCGCAGTGTTTGGCAGCACATAGTCATTGTATTCAATCACTTCAAGCTCCCAGCCTTCTTCTGCCAAATCCTCTTTTACCTCGTTTAAAATTTCGGCATGAGGCGTAATCCCCGCACCTACGGTAATTGTTTTGTTCTCCCCGGAAACACCGCTTTCCGTCTTTCCGCTTTCATTGGAATTTCCACTTTTTCCACAGCCTCCGACTGCGCCAACTACCAATGCCGCCGCCAGGGCGAAACCTAAAAATTTTGCTTTCATTTTGATGTCCTCCTATCTGTTTTTCTTTTATCTAATCGATTGGCAAGATACATGCCTGCTTCCTGGAATACCTGGACAATCACAACCAGTATCAAAACTGTCACAAGCATGACGTCTGTCTGATACCTGTAATAACCATAATTCACAGCGATTGCGCCCAGGCCACCGCCGCCGACAAATCCTGCCATCGCCGAGTAACTGAGAATGGTCGCAAAAGCAATGGCTGCTCCGACCACGAGAGAAGGCTTTGCTTCCGGCAGCAGCACTTTATATATAATTTGGAATGGAGAAGACCCCATCGCCTTCGCCGCTTCTATCACGCCGATGTCCACCTCCTTCAAAGAAGATTCCACCATTCTGGCCACAAAAGGAGCCGCCGCCACGACAAGCGGAACGATGGTCGCCGTCGAGCCAATTGTCGTCCCTACCAAAAATCTTGTAAAAGGCAGCAAAGCTACCAGCAAAATCAAAAACGGAACCGACCGGGTCACATTCACTATAAATCCCGTCACAATATTGAGAAGTCTGTTTTCCAGAATGCCTCCCTTGTCAGTAACATAAAGCATAACGCCAATCGGAATACCCAGGAGATACGACACGACGGTTGACACGATCACCATGTAAAAAGTCTCTTTTATTCCTGTCCACAAAAGATTTTGTAATATGCCTGTCATTCCTTCACCTCCACTTCTTCATACCTGATTCCACGCGTTTCCAGATAATTTCTCACCTTTTCCAAGGCCGCATCCGAAGGCTTCTCAATGAAAAGCTGTCCATAGGCATTTCCCCCAATGTCCCTCGTATTTGCTCCAAGAATATTCAACCGCTCTCCGCTTGCAAGAACCAACTCTGAAAACACCGGTTTTGATGAAGATTCTCCCTGAAAGACAATCCGCACATAGCTTTGTCCAGGCTCATCCGCCTTATCATCCCTGCTCATCACAAGGCTTTTTCCCGTCGCCGACTTAGGATTCTCAAAAACTTCTTTTACACTTCCAATTTCTTCTATGACACCTTCACTCAAAATCGCCACTCTGTCACATATCTTCTCAACCACCTTCATTTCATGGGTGATTATCACAATCGTCACGCCAAGCTTCGTGTTAATTTCTTTTAAGAGCGTTAAAATTGCCTCCGTCGTGACTGGATCCAGAGCGCTGGTCGCCTCATCGCACAACAGTATGCTCGGGTTGGTCGCCAGCGCCCTGGCAATCGCCACCCTTTGTTTCTGCCCGCCGGACAGCTGAGACGGGTAGGAAGTTTCCTTATCCGAAAGGCCGACCAGCGCGAGAAGCTCTCTCGCTTTTGTCACCGCCTCCTTCTTTCCCGTTCCTGATATTTCAAGGGGATAGCAGACATTTTGAATGATATTTCTCTGAGATAACAAATTAAACTGCTGAAATATCATCCCTATCTTTTTCCGCTCCATGCGAAGCTCCCTGTCCTTTAATTCCATAAGATTGGTTCCATCCACATAGACGCTTCCGCTGTCCGGCCTTTCCAAAAGATTGATACACCGCACCAGCGTCGATTTTCCTGCGCCTGAAAAACCAATAAATCCGAAAATCTCTCCATCATCTATTTCAAGACTCACGTCATTTACGGCTGTCACTTCATTCTCTTTTGTAACAAACGTTTTTGTCACATGTTCAAACTTAATCAAAACATCACCTCTTTACCTATTGTTCCAGTAGGTTATGCATCTGCAAAACATACTTTAAAGGAATTCCTTCCGAAAGTCAATTCTCTCTTTTTTATAACTGGATATCAGAAAATCTTATAACAAACGGAGAATCCTCTCTCTGACATCCTTAACATCAGACATTTCCTACCAATTGTCCTATAAAAGTAAAACCTCCTCCTTTCCCCAGGCAGATGAAAAATATCCGGGCGCAGACATCCCCCCATCTTCACATTTCTTCCCATCCGCAGAACAACAAAAGACCAGAAAATCCCATATCATTGACATTCTCCGGTCAGATGGACGTTATGTAAATTTTTCTCTACAACACAAAAGGGAGTTTCGTCTGGCATCCCCTGTCATTTCCCTGTCCTTATCTCACCCACTCTTCCACCTCATTTTGCGCCTCATCCACTCTGCTCCCGCAAATGGCAAGTCCTCTCTCCACCTTTGCACCTTTCCCCGCTTTTGCAATCTCCTCCTCCGTGGAGCACAGACCGCTTCCCTCGTGAGTGCAAAACGGATGAATGGTTTTGTCCGTCCAGTCGAAAGCTTCCAAAAATGTGTAGACCGCCATAGGCATGGTACCGCAATAATTCGGATAGCCAAGGTAAATCTCTTCATAATCATCCAGACTCTCCGGCAACTCCTTCAGCTCCGGCCTGGCATTATCCATAAAATCTGCCCTCGCCTGGGCCACGCAGGTTTTATATTCTTTCGCATAAGGCCGTTTTTGCTCAATTTTAAATAACTCGGCTCCCGCCGCCTCCGCCACCATCTTTGCCGCCTTCTCGGTATTTCCCACCTCCACATACCTGTACTCTCCGCCAAAATAATTTTCGTCAGCTCTCGAATAAAACGCTACCAGCTTCGCCATGATAACTTCCTCCTGCTCTCCGGTATTTCTCCCTCATCCCATGTTGTCTACGCAATATTTCGGCAGACAAAAGATATTTCTTCTCTCCCAACTTATCGTCTTGCACTATATTGTAACACACACATTTCGTATGTCAATTCCATCCGTCGCACCTCTTGCGGGGTGCGACGCTTCTCGGCGCCGGTCTCGTCCTTCATGTCCTCATTTCAATCCACGCACCTCTTGTGGGGTGCGACTCTTTACAGTCTGGCACATTGGCTTACGGTGTTATTTCGGGAGTTTGACAGTTGAATAATGTAAAAATGTACCGCAGGGCTTATATTTCCTG
>JAUNJG010000110.1 GCA_030533385.1 Eubacteriales bacterium
CTGGCACGGGAAGGAAAAAAGGTGCTTTTGGTGGAGGCTGACGCACAGGGGAGCATGGCAGCAAGTTTGGGAATCCATGAGCCGGATGAACTGGAAATAACGCTGGCAAGCATCATGGAAAAGGTCATCAATGATGAAGAAACAGAGGCAGGAGAAGGGATTCTCCGGCATAATGAGGGCATTGATTTCATTCCTGCCAATATTGAGCTGGCGGGGCTTGAAACGTCCCTGGTCAATGTAATGAGCAGGGAGCAGATACTAAAACAATACCTTGATACAGTCAAAAAGGAATATGATTATATATTGATTGATTGTATGCCTTCTTTGGGTATGATCACGATCAATGCCCTGGTGGCGGCAGATGAAGTGCTGATTCCCGTAGAAGCCGCTTATCTTCCGGTGAAGGGACTGCAGCAGCTGATCAAGACCATTGGCCGTGTGCATAGAAGGCTGAACCCGCAATTAAAGATTATGGGAATCTTGTTTACGAAAGTAGACCGGCGGACAAATTTCGCCAAAGATATTGCGGAACAGATAAAAGAAGCTTACGGCAATCAAATACATATTTTCAATAACTGCATCCCGTTGTCGGTCAAAGCGGTGGAAACAACGGCAGAAGGAAAAAGTATTTATCTTCATGCTCCCAAGGGGATTGTGGCAGAGGGGTATCGTTGTCTGACGGAGGAGGTTCTTGAAAATGAAGAGTAAGAGCGCACAGAAGATAAAACTGACTTCGTATGACGAACTGTTTGGAAATACTATCAGTCAGAGTGAAACAGTTACCTCCGTCCCGTTGGACAGTCTGCACAGCTTTAAGGATCATCCGTTCCATGTGAACGTGGATGAAAAGATGCAGGAAACCGTGGAAAGCGTAAAAAAATATGGCGTTCTGGTTCCGGGAATCGTCCGTACACATGAAGCCGGAGGGTATGAGGTAATTGCCGGTCACAGGAGATGGAAAGCCTGCGAGCTGGCAGGGTTGGATGAAATGCCGGTGATCATCCGAGAGTTGGATGATGACGAGGCAACGATCATCATGGTGGATACCAACATCCAGAGGGAAGATATTCTTCCAAGCGAAAAAGCCTTCGCTTATAAAATGAAGTACGAGGCCATGAAGCATCAGGGAAGCAAAGGTGACAGGCATACTGCTGATGAAGTGGGGGAAGCTGCAGGAGAAAGCGGAAGGACTGTCCAGCGCTATATTCGTCTGACCAGTTTGGTTACAGAACTTCTCCAGTATGTGGACAACGGGAGAATTCCCATGACGGTCGGTGAAAAACTTTCCTATCTGAAAAACGAAGAACAGAACTGGATTGCGGAGGCGATTGGAAACAGCGGCATTTTTCCTTCAAAAGCTCAGGCACAGCTTTTTAAAGAATTGAGCGAAAACGGAAAACTGTCAGGAACACAGGTATATGCGATATTGATAAAAAAAGAAAAAGAAAGCAAAAATTTAACGATACCGGCAAAAAAAATCAGCAGTTATTTTCCAGAGAATTATTCCAAAACACAAATTGAGCAGGTGATTTATTCCCTGCTGGAAAAATGGAAAGAAAGTAAAGGAGAGGAGGGGACAAAGGGTGCAGAAGATTCAGTTTGATTATTTCCGTGGCATGGAAGCGGATCAGTATAGTTTTTACCGGGTTCCGAAAGTGCTTTTTACAGAGAAATGTTTCCGCTCCCTCTCTTGTGAGGCAAAGGTTCTGTACGGTCTGCTATTGGACCGTATGGGCCTTAGCATCAAAAACAGATGGTTTGATGAAGAAGATAAGGTATACATTATTTTTACGGTTGAAGAAATTGCGGAACTTTTAAATTGTGGGACACAGAAAGCGGTTAAGCTGTTAAAGGAGCTTGATTCAGTTTCCGGTATTGGTCTGATTGAAAAAAAGCGGCTTGGTCTTGGGAAACCGAATGTGATCTATGTAAAGAATTTTATGCTGGTGGAATGCGCACAGGAGGACGCAGATACAAAGAATTGTGAAAATCACAATTCAGGGATGGTGAAAACCACCATTCAGGAATATCCAAAATCACAATCTAATAATACTGATACTAACAAGACTGAATATAGTGATACTGATCTAATCAAATCTTATCCATCCGGGGAAGAGATGTGGGAAAAGGAAGATGCGATGGATCAGATGGGAATGTACAGAGCCACCATCCGTAAGAATATTGAGTATGACATTCTCCTGGAGGATGGCAGGATGGGTATGGATATCCTGGATGAGATGGTGGAACTGATCGTGGAAGTCCTAATGATGCCGGAAGGAAGCAGGGTACGGATTGCCGGAGTGGATAAGCCGGTAGGGATTGTAAAAAGCAGGTTCATGAAATTGTCTATGGGGCATATCCAGTATGTGACAGAAAGCCTGAGAAAGAATACAAGCAAGGTCGGGAACATTAAGTCATACCTGCTGACAACCTTATATAATTCCACGCTTACTATTGGAAACTACTATCAGGCAGAGGTCAACCATGATCTGTATGGAGGAGGGTGGTCAGAATGTCCGTGAGAAAGTTTTGCAGGAAATGCCTGTTTCCGCTGTTGTTGGTGTTGCTGACGGTTCTGGCAGTGTATCCGTTTTGTGTGGAAAATGGCAGATGCGATTACCGGATGTTGTGGATAATTGCAGGAATCCCGTTTGGAATTCACCGCATACATATCTGGATGGTTCCCAGGGGATTTGATATAGGGGGAACTGTTGGAGTCCTTGTTTTGAACCTCCTGCTTGGAGGAATCATTGGAGGTGCTGTGCTGGCAGTACAGATTTGTGTATCTGCTGCATATCTGGTAAAAGGGATGGCAATGGGAATATATTTCATTGTAAACAGATGTAGAACAAAATAATATAAAATGAGACGTTAGGGCAGCCACTATTTCAGGGGCTGCCTTTTTTCGGCAAAAGCCAGGTAAGCGGCGTCATGCTAGTATGCAATGACATTTTGGATAGAATGTGAAAGTTTGTAAATGAGAACCGGACAGAGGAAATAGTCCTTAGTCAGATACTGGAAAACTTTGCGACATCGTGTCGCAAAGTGGAATGGTTTCACGAATAGGGAAGGAGGAAGCGTGTTGGGAAATCGTGCCATGTCAAAGGAATTGATTACCCTGGGGAACCGAGTCAGAGAAGAAAGGAAAAGACAGGGATTATCTCAGGAGTCTCTTGCAGAGCTGGTCGGTGTCAGTACCAACACGGTTAGCAGGATTGAAGGAGGTCAGACAGCAATGTCTGTGGATGTGTTTCGCAAGATTGTCCAGGAATTGGGAATAGATGCCAATGAGCTGTTGGGAATTAAGCAGATGCGGAAGGAAAATGATGGCTCATGGTGGGCGCTTTCTCATGATATGAAAAAACTGGAAAAAAGAGAACTGGATGTAGTATGCCGGACAATGGAAACGCTGGTATCGGAATTGAGGAAGTCTTAAGCTTGCCGGCAGGAAGAATAAGAATTTCCACAAATATGGTGGACGGGGCAAGGGATTTCCACAGATCTGATGGGGTAAAAGTCCAGGCAGATTGATAAGATGGTTGTAGTTGTTCACGGAAAAGCCGTAAACAGCCAGGAATAAACAAAGAGGAGGCATCCGTATGGCAGGAGGATAACAGATGAGGGGCAGGAAGCCAAAAGAACGGGATAAATATGTTCTGCGTATGAGCGATGGGACGTTTATCGAGGTGACAAGAGAAGTGTATCTGGAATGGTATCAGTCCAGAAGGCGGGAAAAATATCAGGAAGAACGCAGACGTAAATATGGAGTGTGCAGCATGGAGGCTTTGACGGAAAAAGGAATGTTTCACAACAGTTGGATGGATGATGAAGATAATCCAGAAACGATCATTCTGAAGAAGCTGACCATTGAAAGGATGTGGGAAGCAATCAGGGAACTTCCCAAACAGGAAGCTCTTTTGCTGGAAATGCTTTATTTTAAAGAGATGCCAGTAAAATCCGTAGCTGAGTTTTATGGCTGTACGGATAAAACGATACAAAACCGAAAAAAGAAAATTTTAAAAAAATTAAAAGAAAGGATGTGGCAGGAAAGGGATGAAAACGATAAACAGACAGGAAGAACTTAGAAGAAGGCGAGAGTATCCTTATGACGCTATGGGTGATTTCTCGTTTCTTAGGAAACAGAGACAAGGAAAAGAAATCCAGAATAACGGTTTGAACCATCAAAAGCCATCTACGATCTTCAAGCCATAGAGATGCAGATAGGATAAAGAAAGAAAACATAATCTGTCAAAACAGATTAAGAAAAAGGGCAACAGGAGTTTTCTCAGGTTTCCGTTAAAAAAAAACGGGCTGATCTGAGCGTTTTCCTGTTGCTTTTTTTACGGAAGCAGATCCGCCCGTGCCGTATGGCAGAAAGGCGGATTCGTGTATACGTTTAAAGAGTTAAAGGAATTGGTGGAAGAAAAAAATATTAGAGAAGTGTCTACAAGTGCAAAGAGGCTGCTGGAATCGGATATTGGGATTATAGCAAGAAAAACCTGTGGAAATCACAGTGAAATAGTGGTGTTTGAAAACGGGTTTGTACTGTACCGGGTGGATAATAACCGGACAGTGTTCCCAATCGAGGTGTGCAGGGACTATGTTTATCATTCCGTATCGGCGGACTGGCAGAATGTTTACGAAAAACTCTTTGAAAATGAAAAATGGTATCTGAGGCTTGCTTTGGAGGGGGAAGACCGGCTGTGGGAGAATCAGGACAACCGGGAACACCGGCATAATGTGTCTTATGATGCGGACTGGAAAGACTGGTTCTCCCTGGCGGCTGAGGAAAGTGAGATAGAAGAAATGGGAAGAAAGCTGGCTGATGTGGAATTGGTGCAGGAGCTTCTTTCTATGGTAACCAAAAATCAGAGAACAGTTTTGTTGATGAAATATTTTGGGGAAATGCCGCAAAAAGAGATTGCATCTTCACTTGGAGTATCACAGCAGGCGGTATCAGATATGGC
>JAUNJG010000030.1 GCA_030533385.1 Eubacteriales bacterium
TCTCAACCTTCTTTCTCGGATTTCCTTATATTTGAATTATACAAGAAGCTCCTTTGCATTTCAAATCCTCTGTTCATAAAGATTGACAAGGATGCCCTTTTTTCTTAAATATATCATCTTTTTCGACTTTTTTGTAAACAAACAAACCTTTTGTCCGTCTTTACTCTCCTTTTCTTTTTTGCTATAATGTGAATAAATTTTTACTTTTTATGAACATAAAATCAAAGATGTCTCTGCACACATTATGTCTGCACAGCATCCCACCTCTAACCTCCCCATATTTCTAATGTGAGGAGGCTTCATAAAAAGTATCTTCTTTCACGTTTCACCACATTTTGAGCAGAGTATGGAGCAGGTGCGGTCTTTCTCTTCACAGACTTAAAAATCTCTTATTCCTGCACAATGATCCGGTCTGATGAAAAATATTCATCAGACAGACTACCATTGACAATAAGGAGAAATCATCAACATGACCAGAGTAACTATCAAGGACATTGCCGCCGAAGTCGGCGTTTCACATACCACAGTCAGTTATGTCCTAAACGGAAATAAAAACCAGAAAATATCCGATAAAACGAGAGCGGCCGTCCTGGAGGCGGCCAGAAAGTTAAAATATGTCCCTAATGAAACTGCCCGCAATCTGAGAAAAAATAACACGGAATGCATTGCGGTAGCCCTGGAAAAACCTCTGACCCACAATCGTTTTAACGGCATCCTCCAGGGCATCCGGGAAGAGCTTAGCATGGAGGGCTACGGCCTTCTGCTGATGGATTTCCGCACGATGGAAAATAAAGAACATCCGGAATATCTGGACAGCGTCCTCAGAAGACGAACTGACGGCATCATCTATATTTCTTCCGATGGCCTGGCTCCTGATTGCAGCAAAAAAATTGAGTCCTACCAGCTTCCTTTCGTCGGCGTGGACTGCTGCCCCGAGGAGGAAACGTTAGGATCCGTCAGCTTTGATTTTGAGCGGGGCGCTTTTGAGATTGCCTGCCGTCTGCTGGGAGAAGGCGCAAAAAAGATTCTGTACTGGCATTTTGACCTTCCCTCCCTACAAGAAAAGTACCGTCTCGACGGATTCCACCGGGCTTTGGAGCTTTATCCCGGGACTTCTCTGGAAGTCTGTCAGATTCCTTACACTCCCGATAATCTTCCTTCCTACGGGGGGGACCACAGGCTGGATGATTCCTGCAAGCAGTCTCTTGTTCAGGATATTCTTCCCCGCCTCTCCAATTATGAAGAAAACGACGCCGTCGTCTGCGGCTGGGGCATCATGGTAAAACATCTTTGCACTGCCTTATACCAGGGAAACATGAAGCAACATAAGATTGCAGTGCTGTCGGATGCGGAAATACCGGTCATTCCAAACACAAAAATCCTGACCAGCAGGCCAGGATTTATTCGCGGAGGCAGGGAGAGCGCCCGGCTCCTCCTCGCACAGATTCGAGGAGAAGAAGTGGAAAAACGGATTTGCCTTCCCCCAGAACCTCCGACTTATATTGAGCTTTAACTTTCTTTTTCTTTCAACACAGATGCATAAAACTCACCACTTTTTCTGAGACAGAAGACCGCCTCGTCCATCATGCGTCCATAGTGCATAAATGCATGGAGTACGCCCGGAATTACATCCAATTCTGTGCGGACTCCCTTTGATTTCAAAATTTCGTACAACAGCTCAGAATCTCCGAGCAGCGGGTCCAGATCTCCGCAGCACAGATAAGACGGCGGAATTCCATAGGTCAGGTCATGGTTGAAAGCCGCAAAATAAGGATTCTCCTTCTCTTTTTCCATATCCTCAAAATAATAGCTCATATAGGCCATCATATCTTCTTTGCGCATTCCATCCAGGGACGTTCCGTTTCTTCTCCAGGACGGACCGTCCAACATGCCGTAGGCTCCATAGTATAAAAGAAGCGCCGCAATGTAATCATTCCCCCCAAAAACATCTCTTAAATACAGATTCACCGTCAGAGCCAGATTGGCACCTCCGGAGTCTCCGCCGATGCCCATATTTTCCGGAGAAATGTCATATGCCAGTGCATTTTCGTGAAAGTAGCGCACCACTGCCGCCGATTCATAAAGGGGAATCGGAAACTTTGCTTCCGGAGCAAGATGATAGTCCACTCCTATCACCACGCACCTGGCCGCATCCATGATAGAACGCATCATGCGGTCATGGGTGTCATTGCTCCCCACCGTAAATCCACCGCCATGGATAAACACCAGCGCATTTCGTCCCGGCTTATCATCCGGATAATAAAGCCTTACCGGAATCGGCCCAATCGGCCCTTCCACTTCCGTGTTTACCACTTTGTGCGGCTTTGGCCCTCCCTCATTCCAGAATCGACGTTCCTCCACATATTTTCTCCTGAGTTCATCCCAGCTGCAATTTGTATCAAAGGCATCCGCAGAATGTTCTGCCTGATAATCAATGACCTTTTTCATTCCTTCCGACAGCAGGGGGTACGGATCTTGCTTGTTAATTTCCCCATTTATCTTTACTGCCGGCATCTCAAATTTATACATGTTACGTCTCCTTTTCCACAAATCTTTGTTCTTCTCCCATGACGCAAGCCTACCGTCCCACGGTCTCGCCGGAAAAAAGCGTCCAACCTGTCGGGGCCTTCCCGCTCGGAAGCCGGACACTCCCGGCGTCAGCCACCGGCGCTCAATTTTTTTCTTCAGCCACAGAAGCCTTATATTCCTCTGTCTCTCTGTACTTTAACACCATACGGTCGCTGATGATCGTACACACCAGCCCAATGACCATGGCGGCACAGCATGTCATAAACACAAAGCGATACCCTCCTACCGGATCTGCCTCAATTCTGGAACCGCACAGCGTCGTGTAGAAGGTATCCGGAAGGAAACCAAGAATCGACGCAATCCCGATGACGCTTCCCACCTGGTTCTTCGGTGTTCCGATTTCATCAATGACAGCGTAATATAACGCCCTGAATACCGGATAGCACAGGGTGGAAAAAATCATAATCATCATAATCGGGTACATCACGGAAGCCGAACCCGGAATCACACACAGGGCAATGTAGCTTGCGATAGAACCAATGCCCGCATAAATCATAAACTTGGAAGAGCGTCCCATCTTTTTTGCTGCAAAGGCGGAAATTGCCGCCGCCACCAACGTGCAGATGGTTCTGTTATAATTCGCAAAGATAACCGTCATGTTTGCGTCCATGCCACAAATATTTTGGAGGTAAGGAGCCAGGTAGGAAATTCCCGCCTGGGCAACACAGGCACCAAAAATCATTCCTGCCAGCAGATAGGTAATCGGCAGTTTAAAAGCGCCCAGCATCGCCTTGATGGCATCTACCATGCTCTCGTTCGTGGCGCCTTCCACACTTGTCTTCGGGAAGAAGAACACCATGAGAATACCGACGACAATCATAGTCACACTGATGAAACCAACCACATAGGTCATCGCCTGGGTGCTGTCAGAAGAAAACTTCGTAAACACTGCCACGCAGATGGAGGTAATCACGATGCCGACGATGCCTCGTCCTGCTTCCAGAGCACCGTACATACTTCCTTGTTCTTCCGGATCCGCAATCAGATTAATGCACTTGATGGATGCAGACCAGTAGGTCAGCACGGTGGTAAAGGCCCATGCCACATGGATAACCATCAACATGGTGTAGCTGGGCCAGGTGGCCTCCCAAAGTCCCAAAATACCGGTTCCAATCATGGACACGACCAGAAGTTTTTTGGCATCGTATTTATCGCAAATCAATCCTCCCGGAATGTAAAGGATAATGTTTGCAATGCCATATACATTCAAAAGGCTGCCGTAAGCGGCATCCCGTCCGACCAGTCCCATCGCTTCCTGAAGCGGTGCATAATATGTATACATCAGATACGGAAGCAAATAAATGGTATTCAAAGAGAGCATCATCAAAATCAATGTAATGATCTTTCCACTAGCTTTTGTTTTTGTCATACTTTTTTCCTCCACAAAGGTCTCAATTTTTCCTGTAATGTTTTGGCAGCTTCTGTGCGATTAATAGCTCCGCAGACAGTCGCCGCAAACGACCGGTGCGCCTTTCTGCTTCCAGATATTTCATCATAAAATTCCATGATACGGCAAAGCCCAACCGAACAGCAAAACAAGGGTCGTCGCCACGCCGGCTCCGATGAGAATCCATCCGTACACCTTATCCCGCCTGTAATCTTCCGCCGATCTTTCTTCGTCCGGCAAAACCAGCAACCTGTTTCTGTACTGCTTTTCCTCCTCACTGACCGGTATGAATCTGCTTCCCAGCACGGCAAAGAGCAGACTTAAATAAATACCTGTGAAAAATGGATCGAGAAAATTTTTAAACAGGGAGGCAAAAGGCTGAATTCCAAACCCCACCAGGCATTTTGGAACAAGAAATCCTAAAAATCCGGCTATCATGCTCCATCTTGCTCCCGTCGCCGACAACTTTTTGCTGACCACGCTGCCGATTCCCGCAACGCCCCAGCTCGCCGCAATGATGGTGGAGGCAAACCAGGATATAATCCTCACGCCTCCAAGCCCCATGTAAGCAAGCACCAGTGCGACCACTCCCGTCACCAGCATCACCATCCGGCTGACTCTCAGCTTTTCCTTTTCATCTTTATACTCTTTTTGCACAATATCCTGCGTCAGTGAAAATCCTACCACGGACAGGAAGGTGGAGGCACTGGAAAGGCCGGCCGCCATAATTCCTGCCAGCATCAATGTTCCGATTAACTTGGGCAAAATTTCAAAAGATGCCCAAATCAACACCCTCTGAGAATCTTCCATGCCGGGATTCAGGTTGAGTACCGCCACCGACATCAAGTTTAAAAATAATAAAAATACTACCGTGCAGATGGCGGCGACGGAGCCGGAGCGGATAATGACATGTTCACTCTTTGCCATCATGTTCCGCCCCGCCTGCCACGGAGAAACCGACACGGTGATCAGCCAGATTATTCCCATGGTAACGGAGTACATCATAGCACCGAACACGTCGGACGCACCGGTTCCCGCCACATTTCCATGATAGTCCAACAGCCCTTCCGGAGCCGCCGGATTGTTCATCAAGTTTGTCAGCAGCTCTCCGATGCCCCCCTGCGCCTGAAAGATGATCGGCCCGGCAATCAGGGTACCTGCCAGAAAAACCAGGAACATCATGGTGTCCGTAATCACGACACCTTTGCTACCTGAATAAAAGGTAAAAGTCGTAAAACACAGCCATGCAAGAAATAGGCAGACAGAATAAGGCAATCCCGTAAGTTCCTCCATCAAAATGCCTACTCCGGTGATACTTGCAAGCAAATATGCCGTCAGGGAGACGACGGTGGTAATGCCGGCCACCCGGCGTATTTTTGAGTCATGATACCTCTCTCCGAAATATTCCGGCATCGTATTACATTCCGACCTTCTCAAATATCTCCCAAAAATAAGCGGGCCAATGACATATCCCATGGCACACAGCGCATTCAACGTCACCAAAGATGTAATATTTCCATCGTAGCACCACCCCTGGTCTCCCATAAATCCATTCACGGAGAGCATAGAAGCAAAAAGAGTTCCGGCGATCAGAATGGTCGGCGCATTTCTTCCGCTTACATAGTAATCATCCAGATCCTTGACTTTCTTTCCTGCATTCAGCCCGACTACCATGTATACCGCTATGCTGACAATCACTCCGATTAAATAAATGTTCATAGACAGCTCCTCTCTTTTTGCAGACCCATCTTGCAAACCGCCAAGATGCTATTTGATATCGTATTTCTTTTGTTCCCTGTCAATTGCTATCAGCATCGTGACGCCGGATACGACCAGACATCCGCCAATAAAAATTGACAGCATAATCTCACCCATTGACAACACCTCCCGGTCTTCTTATTTGATTCCCATGTGCGCCGCAATGACCATCTTTTGCACCTCGCTCGTGCCCTCATAAATTTCCGTAATCTTGGCGTCGCGCATCATTCTCTCCACCGGATATTCTCTCGTAAATCCGTATCCTCCATAAAGCTGTACCGCCTGGCAGGTGACATCTCTTGCCGCCTCGGAGGCAAACAGTTTTGCCTTTGCCGCGGCCGCCGAATAATTATCTCCCTCGTCCTTCATGCAGGCAGCGGCATAGACCAGATAGCGGGCGGCATCCACGCGGGTCTGCATCTCGGCCAGCTTAAACTGGGTATTCTGGAAGGCAGAGATGGTGCGGCCAAACTGCACTCTTTCTTTGACATAGCCCGCCGCCGCATCAATGGCGCCCTGGGCAATGCCGAGAGCCTGAGCAGCAATGCCGATTCTTCCTCCGTCCAGCGTGGCCATGGCGATTTTAAATCCTTTTCCTTCTTCTCCCAGCATATTTTCTTTCGGGACTTTCACGTTGTTAAACACCAGTTCGTAGGTTGCGGAACCACGAATTCCCATTTTTCTTTCTTTACTTCCGAATGTGAATCCTTCCATTCCTTTTTCCAGAATAAAAGCTGTGATTCCTTTATTTCCCTTGCTCTTGTCCGTCATGGCAAAAATCACATAAACATCCGCATATTTTCCGTTCGTAATAAAAATTTTACTTCCGTTTAATAGATAATGATCTCCCATATCCTGCGCCGTGGTCATCTGCATCGCCGCATCTGTCCCCGCATTCGGCTCGGTCAGGCCAAAGGCACCCAACTTTTCTCCCGTCGCCAGCGCCGGCAGGTATTTTTCCTTTTGTTCCTCCGTGCCAAACGTTTCAATCGGCCAACAGCAAAGAGAAACGTGTGCGGAAATGGTAACGCCTGTGCTGGCACAGTATTTTGAAACTTCTTCCACTGCCATCGCATACTCCAGGTTTCCCATGCCGATTCCACCGTACTCCTCCGCAATTGGAATTCCCAGCAATCCCATCTCTCCCAACTGTGGAATCAATTCTTCCGGAAATCTTTCATTTTCATCAATCTCTGCGGCAATCGGTGCAATTTCCCCCTCTGCAAACTCCCGAACCGTCTCCATCAATAACTCCTGCTCATCATTTAATCTAAAATCCATCCTCTTTTCCTCCCATCCTCTTTTTCTCAGATTTTCTTCCAAAGCCTACAGGAAAATCTGTGTGAACTTCTCCATCTTTCAGAAAGGATGCCGCATCCGACGCGGCCCCCTTTCTTTTTTTCTTAACGATATTTTTTCAACACCTGTTTGCTTGCAATGACCGTCTGAATTTCTCCCGTACCGCCGGAAATTCGGGTGATTCTCAGATCACGGTAAATGCGGCTCACCCGGCTTCCGCAAAATCCGATTCCTGCCATCACCTGCATTGCGTGGTCAACCACCTCATTGGCGGACTCGGAACAATACTGCTTGGCGATGGACGCTTCCGCTCTTGTCAGCATATTCTGGTCTTTGTTCCACGCATAATGAAGCAGCATGTTTCGCATCGCCTCAATTCTCATGGTCATCTCCATAATATGGTTTTGTATGAGCTGAAGCTTTCCGATTTCTTTTCCGAAGGCAACTCTCTGATTCGCATAGCGGCAGGCGTCCTCGTAAGCACACAGCGCCTGTCCGTAGGCATTGAAGGCATCAATCAGACGCTCGTAATCAAATCCTTTGGAAGTTGCCAGAAGACCGTTGCCTTCCGTGGAAAACATATCCTTTTCTTCGATTTCCACATCGTCAAACCAGATGTCATTGACATTCTCCATATGAAGTCCCATCGTCTCCATCGGTTCTTTTTTACAGTTCGGCACGTTGGTCGGCACGAACCATAAAGTCAGCTGCTCCGGATTTTCACTGTTTTTTGCGAGAGTCAGGCAATAGTCGCTGTCCTGGGCGCCGGAAATAAAATGCTTATGTCCGTTGATGTACACCTTGCCGTCCCTTCTTGTGTAGGTCGTCAAGATGGTGTTGCTGGACAAATCCGTGCCGGCCGTCGGCTCGGAAAATCCCTGGGAATAAGCCGGATGTCCCTCAAAAAACAGCGGCATAAATTTATCAATCTGCTCCTGCGTTCCGTTTTCCAGCAAGGCATCCGCCTTGACATGATCCCAGAAAAGATAAATCGGCGCACCGCACCGTCCCAGCGCCTCCATCACAAGAAACATGGTCACGGCTCCCTCTCCGTCTCCTCCTGCTTCCTCCGGCAGAAACATGCTAAAGCATCCAAGTTCCGCCAAAATATCCCACCATTTTTTCGGATGCTCATGATTTTTGTCGCAATCCTGGAAATAGCTTTCCAGATTTTCCCTTGTCATGGCCTCCTCAATTGCCTGCACCATCAATTCCTGTTCTTCTGTCATTCTAAAATCCATCATATTTTCCTCCTGTTATTTTTTATAATTCATTTCAGTGCTTTCGTCAGGAAAGTTCCTTCTTTTTATTTTCCCTGCCAGTTTGGCTTGCGCTTTTCCAGAAAGGCCCTCGGTCCCTCCACCGCATCTTCCGTCTTCTCGATGTAATCCCAGCATCTGTTACAGAACCTCTGCGCATCTTCCTGGGACATCTGAGGGGCAACGTGAAAAATCTCTTTGGTAAGTCTCAATGATATCGGCGCATTCGCCGCAATGGTCTTGGCAAGCTCCATTGCCTTATTCATCACCTGATCCGCCGGAACCACATGGTTGACCAGACCAATCTCGTAGGCTCGCTGCGCCGAAATCAACGTCCCCGTCAAGCACATCTCCGCCGCAATCTTTTGCGGAATCACCTTCGGCAGACGAATCAGACCGCCGCTCGTCGCAAGAAATCCTACCTTCACCTCCGATAGGCCGAACCTTGCATGTTCTGCCGCCACAATGATATCGCAGGCAAGGGCAATCTCAAGACCTCCGGCCACCGCCGTTCCGTTTGCCGCACAGATGACAGGCTTTGCACTGACACGCTCGGTGATGCCCGCAAACCCATGTTCCATGATGGTCTGGCAGGTTCCGTTTTCATCGTAAGCGCTCAAATCCTCCCCAGAACAAAAACTTCTGTCGCCGGCGCCGGTCACAATGATACATCCCACTTCCGGATTTTTCTCCGCCTCATTTAAGATGTTTTCCATCATTTCTGACGTCTCCGGGTCAATGGAATTTCTTTTTTCATTTCTGTTGATCGTGACAATCAACACGCCGTCTTTTAATTCGGTCAACACTTTTTTATTTTCCATTTTTCTCGCCTCCTGCATCTTCTTGGCAGTGTCAAAAACTACCATCTTCTTTTATAGATATTTTAAATATGGGTTCTCCTTTTTTTCTCTTTGCAGCGTCGTCATCTTTTCATGCCCCGGAAACACCCTGTACTCTCCTTCGACTTTGACCAGTCTTTTCAGGGAATCCTTCATCTGAGAAAAATTTCCACCCGCAAAGTCTGTTCTTCCTATGCTTCCACAAAAAAGAAAATCTCCGGTGAACATGGCATCCTCTATGAAAAATGTGACAGAGCCGGGCGTATGTCCCGGCGTGTGCATCACCGCGATGTCAAACCCTGCCAGACAAAGTCTCTGCCCATCTGACAGCGGCCTCACATGAGAAAAAGCAGACACCGTCGGAAAGACTATCCCCATATCATGTTCTTCTTTCTCCTCGGGACAATCAAGAGGATGACAGTACACGGGCAGATCCGGCCACGTTTCCTGGAGCAAAGGCACCGCAAGGAAATGATCATAATGCCCGTGGGTCAGCAGGACGGCCTCGGGCGCCAGCCCTTCCTTTTTGATGCGGGCTATCAGCCGCTTCCCCTCGTCTGCCGGGTCAATGAGAATACAGGTTCCCGGCCGTCCGCCCGACACCAGAAAACAATTGGTTGCAAACATTCCCAACACATCATGCTGAATCTTCATAATCTCTCCTCGAAAGGCTCTCCCCTTTCTTCCTTGTTCTAAAACGTTTTCTTTTTCCACCCCGCAATCAGAACATATGCTCTCCCACCACTTCCTCGTCTATCAGCCGCTGAATCTCCTCCTCGGAATAACCTACTTCTCTTAGAATCTCTCTGGAATCCTGACCAAGCAGAGGCGCTCCTCTGTAAATCGGACTGATTTCATCCTGAAAGCGAATCGGGTTGTTATAGAACCGAATGTATCCAATCTTATCCTGCCATACGAACGTCGTCACATCGGTCTTGTTGGCCATATCCGAGGTGTATGCTTCAATAAAAGTGAGCAGGGCGGATGCCGGCACATCTACCTCCAGCAGTCTCTCCTCTATCTCTTTTCTAAATAAAGTGCGAGTGACTTCTTCTATCCTTTCAATCAGAAGTTCCTTATTTTGGATGCGAGAAGCATTATCTGCAAATCGGACATCCTCCAAAAGCGCACGCATTTCGAGAGCGCCGCACATATCCCTCCATCGCTTTTCCGAGTCGGCAATGATGGACACCCAGCCGTCCCTCGCCTCGAAAATCCCATACGGCGCCGTAAAACGGTCATGATTTCCATAGCGGGACTGGGCCGTCCCACAGGCACCGTAATCCATCACCGTCTCCGCACATGCCTGCATGACCACGTCGCACATGGCGATGTCAAGATGACAGCCTTTTCCGGTTTTTCTCGCTTCAATCAATGCCATCAACACCGCATTAAAAGCAAAGGTTCCCGTGAACGTATCGCAATTTTGGTTGCCCGGCTTCATCGGCGCTCCTTCCGGATCCCCATTGCTCGCCGACAGACCTCCCCTGGCCGCCGCAATGGCGTCGTAACAAGGATATTTCATCAGCGGGCCGCTGGCCCCAAAACCGCTTATGGACATGAATACAATTTTCGGATTGATTTCTTTTAACGTCTCATAACCAAGCCCCAGCCGGTCGATGGAACCACTCTTGAAATTCTCCAGAACCACATCGGCCTCTTTCACCATGTCATATATGATTTTTTTGCCTTCCGGAGAAGATAAATCCAACTCGATACTCTGCTTATTTTTATTATAAGAACAGTACATCGTTCCCAGCCCGTTCACATAAGGGTCCCATATTCTGGACTGATCCCCGGCATTGTAACGCTCCACCTTCCACACTTCCGCGCCCAAATCTGCAAACTGCCACGCGACGTACACTCCGGCGATAGCAATCGTAAAATCAAGCACTTTTAAACCTTTAAATACACCTTTTGACTCCCACTTGGCCATATCTCTTCTCCTTTCCCTGCGACAATCAAATCACGCCGGCTTGTCTTAGCTGCTCTGCTTCTCTGTCCGCTATTCCTATTTCTTTCAGGTAGGAGACGGTGTCCGCTCCCAGCGCCGGGGCCGGCGCAATTTCTTCCCCGCCTTTTTCGCCGACCACTTTGGCGGCCCTTCCGATCTGCACGGTATCGCCGACCTTGATAATCATCTTTCTGTCCGCCACCTGCTCATCCTTCACCAGCTCCTTCCAGGTATTGCAGGGACCTCCCGGCACCATAGCCTTTCGACAAATCATGTCTGCTTCCGCAATGGTAATCTTCTCAAAATAATCCCTGAGCTGTTGGTCCAAATCTCCGAAATAGTTCTCCATAGAGCGGGCGGGATCATGGGCGTATCTTGGATCCTCCGCCCAGTCATCCCGACCCGCACAGCGTGCAAAAGAAATCCACTGGCTGTCACTTCCAATGCTCAGGGCAAACCAGCCGTCCTTGCACCGGAACGTATCCGTCGGATTCGTCGTCGGAAATCCATTTCCAATTCTTCTGGGAAGCTCGTTCATTCCGAGAAGCGCCTGTGCATAAGTGTCGTCCAGAGACATCATCGTGTGCCATATACTCACGGACACCTTCATGCCCTCTCCCGTGTCCAACGATTTTAAATAAGCTGCCATCATTCCGGCGCTCAAATGCCATCCGCTATAGATATAGGCGATGGGAAAACCAAACCGGGTTGGCTTGTCCGGCATTCCGGTTTTTTCCTGAAGTCCACAGCGGGAATTGATGAGAAGGTCATAATCCGGCATATCTTTCCAGGGACCTTTCTCTCCGTATGGCGTCAGCACCCCATACACCAATTTCGGATTCAGCGCCTTTAGATCTTCATACCCAAGACCATAGGAAACCATCTCCTTTTCCCTGCGATTGACCACCAGCATGTCAAAGTTTTTCACCAGGCGCCTGAGAATCTCCTGTCCCGCTTCCTTCGTGATATCCAGCGTCATGCTCTTTTTTCCCCGGTTATAAAAGGCCTGATAAAGCCCTTCTTCCTGTCCGTTCGCAGCGCCCCGCCTGCGAATGGCATCTCCCCCATCAGGATTTTCAATCTTTAACACCTCTGCGCCATAATCCGCAAACATACTGCTCGCATAAGGATTCCCATCGGTCAAATCCAAAACCTTTAATGAGTTCAGTGGCTTCATAATCTCTTCTCCTTTCCTTCTTTCCCTTCTCTTCCTCAAAAGCATCCCCGGCAAAAACACTTTCAGCTCTCTCATTTTTGCCCCATTTACTTTAACGTAAAAATAAATTATTCCCACTAATTAGAACACATTCCAAAACAAGCCGTCAATTCATATTATTCCTAATTTTATCCCTATATTTTCGTCATTTTACACAATAATATGCTTTATAACATTAATTTTATTGACAAATCAGTTTCCTTTTATTACAATATACATTGATTATTTTCACGAGAAAGCAAGTTTGATTTCAGTACTTTTCGTACTTATCACTATAATCAGCAAGTATTTATACAAAATTCATTTTCACGAAAAAGTATCTCTTCACCAAATCATCAAAACCGTTTTCGTGGAGATATTCAGACCGGGTTCCGAACCAGGAGCACCCACTGCGACAGAGACTGCGGGACGATCTTTCGCCAAACAAAAAAAGAAAAAGGCAAGGGGTATCCCCGGGGTTGCTTCCGCAGCGAAACCATGGATTAAGACGAAACACCTATACCTGATCATAGGCACCCTTCTTCGCAAGCAAGCTTGCGTCAGATTTAGTCTATCATCAGGCGTGACTGCATCGTTACAAAAAAAGAAGAAAGGAAATGCAGGTGACAGATTATGAAAATCATTACATGTTGCAAAGTCGTTCCGAACGAAGAAGGAATCACAGTGATGCAAAACCGAGAGCTTTCCACAGAAAAAGCTCCCCTCGCAATCAGCCAGTATGATTTGAACGCAATGGAAAGCGGAAAAAAGCTGGCGGCAGAGACCGGAGGAACCATGGTTGCCCTCAGCGTTGGCAGCAGTTCTTCTCTGGAAAATACAAAAATCCGAAAAGATATTCTATCCCGCGGAGCCGATGAATTAAAACTTGTCATTGACGACGCCCACGGCTTCTCCGACTCTTTGCAGACCGCAAAAGCTCTGGCCGGCGCCTTGAAAAACATGGAATATGACCTGGTATTATGCGGAGCCGGATCCAGCGACTTATATTCCCAGGAGGTGGGCATTCAGACCGGAACCATCCTTGACCTCCCTGTGGTCAACAACGTGACCGGCATCACCGCCGTCTCTGACAGCACTCTTCACGTTGAGCGCACCCTGGAGGAGGAGGTAGAGCTTTTAGAAGTGAGTCTTCCGGCCGTGTTATCCGTCTCCTCTGAAATCAACGTGCCGACCGTGCCGAGCATGAGGGACATCATGAAAGCAGGAAAAAAACCTGTCAGCGTAATGGATATGAAAGAAGAGGCAGCCCCTTCCACCCGCATCATCGAGCAGCTTGCACCAAAACAGCAGGAGCGCCGCCAGCAAGTAGTAGAGGGAGACGGCGAGGAGGCGGTAGACGCACTCGTTTCATTCCTGAGAAAAGAAGGATTTTAGTTTAAAAAGGGAGGTTCATCGTTATGTCAATTCAATCTGTTTTTATCGTCAGCGATAACTATGCCGTCTTGCCGGAATTTTGCTCCGGGGCAAAATCATTGGCAGATTCTGTCACTGCCATCGTCTTCGGCGGCGAAGAAGAGGCAAGACAAGCCGCAGGCTGCGGTGCCGACAAAGTCATCTATTGTCCTGTCGGCGAAGATGTCCTGCCGGAAGACTATGCCCACGCTATCGCAGAACACGTCAAGTCTGCTTCTCAGGCCGTCGTCTGGGTTTATAACAGCATTCGGGGAAAGGCGCTCGCCGGAAAGATATCCGTCTACCTGGACACAGCAGTTTTAAGCGCCGTCAACGAATTTTCTCTGGAAGAAGACACCCTGGTCTGCCGCCGCATGGTCTACGGAGGCCTCGCCATGAGAAAGGAAACATTCGCTAAGTCTTATGGTGTTGTCACCATTTCCAACGGCATTTTTGAAGTACCTTTCGTCGAGGGAGCGGAAGCTGAAATCTGCGCTTTGGAAGGCGCTCCAATCTCCCTTGTTAAACGGATTTCACACAAGGAGAAAAAGGAAGGCGGCGTCAATCTCGTAGCTGCCAAGCGCATCGTGGACGTGGGACGGGGCCTTGCCGCCGAGGAAGATCTGGAAATGTGCAAAGCCCTGGCCAAAGTGCTGGATGGAGAAGTGGGCTGTTCCCGCCCGGTTGCAGAAAACAACAAATGGCTTCCAAAATCCAACTATCTGGGCATTACCGGCGTGACGGTCAAACCGGAGCTTTTGGTTGCCGTAGGTCTGTCCGGACAGGTACAGCATATCGGAGGAATCAACAAATCAAAGGTTATCGTGGCCATCAACAAGGATAAGGCGGCGCCTATTTTTAAAAACGCAGACTTTGGACTGGTAGGAGATATGTACAAAATCATCCCGGCTTTGATCGAAAAACTTTCCTGAGAACAGCCGGTATTTTACACGAGATAGGAGTATCGCCATGGTAGCAGACATTGTTGGAAATCGAACCCTGAAAAGTATGTGGAACGAAACAGTGACATATTATAAAAGCAACCTCTTTCTCAAATATATTTCTGTCGATGACCACGTATCCTGTTACACTTACGCCGAGTTCGACCGGCTGGTCAAACAGGCCGCCAACCTGTTTTTGGATATAGGGATCGGGAAAGGAACTTTTGTTGCACTTCATCTGCACAACAAACCGGAGTACCTGATATGCTGGCTTGCCCTCGCTCAGGTGGGAGCGGTTTCCGTTCCCATCAACGAGCATTTTCAACTTTCCGAAAGCCGCTACATTCTCGAAAAATGTGAGATTGACGTGGTGATTACAGAGCCTCGGCGGCTGGATTTATATTTGAATCATTTTGAAGAGCTTCGCTTGAAAACTATCATTTTGACGGATGGGGCGTGCAGCGATTCCCGTGTCATCCCCTTCTATTCCGCCATCGAGGCACAGCCGGACACCTTGAAAAAGGAGACGGACATCACAGCGGAAGACACCGCCGTCATCTTATTTACCTCGGGCACTACCAAAAATCCAAAAGGGGCCATTTACACCCATTGCAATGTTGTATACGGAGCCGTTTTTCATGCAGCCCAGATCGGCATGACCACAAAAGATGCGTTTCTTACTGCCATGCCGTGCTATCACATGGATTTTCAGGAAATGGCCGCCAGCCCGGTCATCTGTTCGGGCAGCACCTTAATCATGGTGGAACATTACAGTGCCAGACGATTTTGGCGCCAGGTCTGTGAACATAAGGCGACTTTGACCGACACCATGTCTATCATGAACCGCACGATGATGCTCCAGCCGGTTCAGCCCTGGGAAAAAGAACACTGCATCAGACAAATCTATTTTTCCATGGGACTGAGCACCGCAGAAAAAGAAGCCTTTGAAGAACGTTTCAACGTCAGACTTCTGAACTCTTACGGAATGACGGAGACTGTGACTTCCGTCACTCTTGTACCTCTGTACGGAGAGCAGAACTGGCCGTCCGTCGGCCGCCCCGCCCTCTCTTACAATTTTAAAATCATTGACGGACAGGGCAACACCCTTCCTCCTAACACTGAGGGAGAAATCTGTATTCAAGGCATTCCCGGCCGTACCCTCGTCAAAGGATACTATAAAGATGAGGAAGCGACCAGACGCCTGCTGGATGAGGACGGCTGGCTTCACTCCGGTGACTGGGGATATCTGGACAAAGACGGCTGGCTGTTCTTTCTCGGACGATGCGGCCATCTCATCAAGCGTTCCGGTGAAAACATCAGCTGTGCGGAGGTAGAATGTACTCTCACCTCTCACCCTTCCGTTGCAGACGCTGCCGTGGTCGGCATCCCCGATCCCATCCGGGACCAGGCCGTAAAAGCCTTCGTCCAGTTGACGGAATCCGCCAGGCTGAGCGCCGAGGAGCTTATCGCATACTGCGAAGAACATCTTTCCCGGTTCAAAGTCCCTACCATCGTGGAATTCGTAGACAGCTTCCCAAGAACAGCCACGGGAAAAATCAAAAAAAATCTGCTGCTGAAACAAAACAGCACAGATTCCTGAGTCAAAGCCATCAGATGCAAAGATGCAAATAAGGGCTGCCGCCGGTTTGACCAATGCGGATGTCAGCGTTTTTCGCACTCTAAACGCTTCATCCTGCAAGGTGTCATCCCGTTGCGACAGCCCTCATAATATCATTCTCTTTTTTTCTTCTTTTTCTTTACACACCGTTTTTTCATTGTTCTAACGATGCATTTTCCAGTCTGCAATAGAGATTTTCATCTCCTTCTTCCCGGTAAGTGGCAAACGTACCTTCTACTTTTACTCTGCCCCCTTCCTTTGGATATTCCTCCGGATAGATATGGCTTCCGTCTCCCCAGACAAACTCCAGCCCCTGGCTACAGCAGGCCGCTGCATCCTCGATGACACAGAAGTGGTAGCGAGTGTCCGTATTGTCGTAATAAGAAGTGTAGTAGATTCCCTCCATGCAAAAGGTTTTCCCGATATAACGATCCGGATCGCTCATCATCTGGTAGACGGTGGCATAAACCATATCGCTGTTCATGGCAGTCAAATCATAATCCACCTCCGCAGAAAATGATTCCTCCTTCTTGTCCGACCCCTTCTTCTCCTGCACTGCTTCCTTTGCCTCCGCAGAAGAAACATCCGTCTGTTCCTCCAACACCTGCTCCACGGCATTGCCGCCGCTCACTCTGGATGCGCTGCCTTCTTTCGCTCCGCATCCTGTCAACAAAAGGAACATCGTCATTACACACAACACGATTCCTGTGTTTATTCTTCTCTTCATCTTTCCTCCTCCTTATCTCCTGCACATTCTGCCGACCAGAAATGCCAGACCAAACGCCGCCATATCTACCGCCACAATGGTGGAGCCTACCGGCGTTCCCGCCAGAATGGAGACGACAATTCCGATGCCCGCACATGCCACTGACAGCACCGCAGAACAGATGGTGACAGACAAAAAGTTTTGAAACAGCCTCATGGCAGAAAGCGCCGGGAAAATGACGAGGGCGGAAATAAGCAGGGAGCCTACCAGATTCATGGCAAGGACGATAATCACCGCAATGATCACTGCGATAAGCAAATTGTACCAATCCGTCTTCACCCCCGAAGCTTTCGCAAAGGTTTCGTCAAAAGTCACCGCAAAGATTTTATTATAAAACAGAACAAACAGCACGACCACGCAGATGGACAGCACGGAACACAAGGCCACCTCCTGCCGGGTCAACGTCAAAATGGAGGTGGAGCCAAACAGAGTGCTGCACACATCCCCCGACAGATTCGGCCCGGTGGAAAACAGGTTCATCAGCAGATAACCGATGGCCAGAGCGCCCACCGAAATCATGGCCACTGCGGCGTCTCCCTTTATTTTGGTGTTCTGCCCCGTGCGCAAAAGCAGCACAGCGCAGAGTACCGTAACTGGCAGGACAAACAGCATCTCGTTGCTCACCTGAAGCACCGCAGACACCGCCATGGCGCCAAAAGCAACATGAGAAAGGCCGTCGCCGATAAAGGAAAATCGTTTCAAGACGAGGGTCACTCCCAAGAGTGAGGAGCAAAGGGCAATCAAAATTCCCACAATCAATGCATACCAGACAAAAGGGTACTGAAAATAAAACATCAGCTTTTCAACCATCCCTCTCACCTCCCTCTATCCCAACGAAACTTTTTCCGAGAGCGCTTTTTATATACTCTTCCTTCGTACCAAAAAAACATCGTTTTCCAATATGAAGAATATGGCTGGCATAGCGGATTGCGGCATCAATATCATGGGAAACCATCAAGATTGTCATACCATCCTCCTGATTGAGCTTCTGAATCAGCCGGTACATTTCCATGGTCACCTTCGGATCCAGACCCGACACCGGCTCGTCCAAAAGCAGCGCTTTTTGTGCCGCACAAAATGCCCTTGCCAGAAGTACTCTTTGCTGTTGTCCTCCCGACAACTCCCGGTAACATCGTCTCTCCATTCCGGACAGTTTCATTTTCGCCATCGCCCTCTTCGCCAACGCCTTTTCTTTCTTATTATAAAAGGGCCGCAGTCCACAGCGGCTCTGGCATCCCGAGAGAACAATCTCCCTCACAGACGCCGGAAAATCCCTCTGTACATGGGTCTGCTGGGGAAGATAACCAATCTCGTCCGGGCGAAGTCCCTCTCCCGCTTCTATCGTGCCCCCAATGGGTGGGAGCAGCCCCAGCAGAGTCTTCATCAACGTGGTTTTTCCGGATCCATTCTCCCCCACAATGCAAAGGTAATCTCCCTGCTTTACCGTAAAATTCAGATTGGAGAGGATTACTTCTCCTTCATACCCAAGGGTCAGATTCTGACAAGTGATTTGTGCCATAGCTTCCTCCCTACTCCAAAGCGGCCTTCATGGCATCCAGATTCTTCTCCATGATAGAAAGATAGCTCACGCCTTCTTCCACCTCCGCTGCGGTGACTGACTGCATGGAATCCATGCTCACAATCTTCTGGTCTTTCTTCTGCGTATTTTCCACAATAGTCTTTGCAATCTTCCCATCAGATTTTTCCAGGATCAGCACTGTGGAAAGATTCAGCTCGTCCACCTTTCCTGACAGAAAAGTCACCGTCTGAAAGCTTGCCTCCGTCTCCGCAGAGCATCCCACAAAAGCGGCGTAGTAGGATAACCCGTAATCCTCCGTCAGATATCGGAACGGAAAGCGATCTCCGAAAAGCAGGGTTTTGTTTGATGCAGCATCCACCGTCTCCCGGAATTTTCCATCCAGCGCCTCCAGCTTCTCTTCATAGTTCTTTTTGTTCTCCTCATACTGCTCTGCTTTTTCCGGGCAAAGCTCTGCCAGCTCCTTCTCAATAGCTTCACAGAAAATCCGGGCATTTTTTAAAGAAAGCCATACATGCTCGTCGTATTCCGGGCCTTCTTCTTCCTCTTCCCCGTCTTCCTCATGATCTTCTCCTTCTTCCATGCCTTCCACCATCTCTTCTTCCTTGGCGGCATCTCCCAGCACTTCCAGAAGATTCACCACTTTTCTGTTTTCATTGGAAGGATTGTTCAGGGCGTCCTCCACCCATTCGTCGGATTCTCCTCCAACATAGAGGAACAAATCACAGCCGGATATTTTTAAAATATCCTCTGCGGTAGGCTGATAGCTGTGCAAGTCCACCCCTGTATCCAGAAGCAACGTCACCTCCGCATTTTCTGCATCTTCTCCTAATATTTGTTTTACCCAATCATATTCCGGGAAAATGGTCGTCACGATTTGAATTTTTTCTGACTGCGCCTCCTCCTTTCGAGACGGCTCCGTCGTTGTCTCAGACTCCTGATGATTGCAAGCAGACAAAGAAAACAGCATAAGAACCATTGCTGCCACAATAGAAATGTATTTTTTCATAAAGATAACCTCCGTATCATCCATCTTTTATTTTTTCAGGGCAACCGCCTTTTCATCCACGATAGGCCGTCGCCAGTCTTCCATCAAACGGACATCAAAAAGCATTGAAAAGCCAAAGACTTTCCCTCCAAAAGGCAGACGGACACATCTGCGTGTTCTTTCCACCTTTCGCTCCATGATGCAAAATAAACTGATACAGAGATTTTTTAATCGTCAAGTCTTACCTTTTTGCCAACCAAAGACACATCCACAGGCAAAAAAGGCGCAAAAACTCCCAGAGACAGAAGGGATACCATAAAAGGAACGCTGGCACACTGCACGAAAGCGCCGGTTCCTCTCTCCTCCAGGTTCTGCTTTATCTGATGTATGCAGGCGCAGACCGGACAGTCCTCGCCGATGCAGTCATGATTTACTTCCTTCGCAAGAAAAAGGAAGGAAAAAAATGTCACAAACAAAAAGACAACACAGGCAGCCATCGCCGACTTCCTCAGGGCTTTCTTATTTTTCTTAAACATCCTCTTCCCTCCTCTCGATATCTCTCTCACCCCAGGCAGGAGACCCCACAAGCTCACAATATCGACTTGTGCATACTGTAGTATTCCATGGTCGCCTTCGCAATCAGGGTATCGTCCTCCGTGCGAATATACACATCGTAAATTAAAATATTTTTTCCGGCTTTGATCTCCTCCGCCTCCGCAATGAGCTTTTTAGGATTGATGGCCGGCTTTAAATAATGAATCATCCCATTGGAGGTCGTCACCACGCTGCCTCTCGTGCAGGCGGCGGTTCCTCCCACGGAGTCCGCCAAAAAGAAAATCACGCCTCCGTGAACGGAGCCAATGGGATTGAGATGATATTTCTCAAAGTTCATCTCCCCCCTCGCCCAGCCCGGAGCAGCATCCGTCACCCGGATACCCATGTGGCTGGTGGCGAGACCTTCCTGCTGGCGGTAATCTAACAGCTTTTTATAGAATTCTTCCGGTCTTATCTCATTTGTATTACCATTCATAATGATGTAACTGTCCCTCTAATTGCAATTCTGAAAAGCCCTGCTGCCGCAACGCCTCGTATAACACAATGGAAACAGAATTGCCAAGATTCAGGGAGCGAATCTCCGGAAGCATGGGAATCCGCACCGCATTCTCTTTATAATGCAGAAGAATTTCCTCGGGAATCCCGGCACTTTCTTTTCCAAACATAATGTAACAGCCGTCCTCATACTCCACCTCTGTGTAAGTCTGACGGGATTTTGTGGTGGCCATGTAAATTTTTGCCCCCGGATTTTTTTTCAAAAAATCCTGAAAATCCACATATCTTCTCACATCCAGCTTATCCCAGTAATCAAGCCCTGCTCTCTTCAACATTTTATCGTTGATCCTAAAGCCCAAAGGTTCAATGAGATGAAGTACACTGCCCGTGGCCACACAGGTTCTGCCGATGTTTCCTGTGTTGGCAGGCATCTCCGGCTCATGCAATACAATATTTATCATAAGTATCCTCTATTCTAACACTTCTCTTCTCTGAGACGACAGAGAAATCTGTCCATTCTTCCCAGCGCTTCCTTCAGCTCCTCGATGGAATAGGCGTAGGAAATACGGAGAAATCCCTCTCCACATTCTCCAAAGGCCGTTCCCGGAACCACCGCCACCTTCTCCTCTTTTAAGAAGCGGCTGGCAAATTCGTCGGAGGTCATGCCAAACTCCTTGATACACGGAAAAGTATAAAAAGCTCCTCTCGGCTCAAAGCACCGCAGTCCCATCTCCTCAAAGCGATTCAGAAGAAAACGTCTGCGCTGATTGTAGGACTTGCGCATCATCTCCACGTCTTCCTCTCCATTTTGGAGGGCTTCTACCGCCGCATACTGGCTGGTAGTCGGCGCCGTCATGATGGCAAACTGGTGAATCTTCGTCATCTGGCTGATAATCTGAGCCGGCCCCATGGCAAAGCCGAGACGCCATCCTGTCATGGCAAAGGATTTACTGAAACCGTTGATGACGATAGTTCTCTCCTTCATTCCCGGGAAAGAGGCAATCGAACAATGATCCATCTGATAGGTCAGCTCCGCATAAATCTCATCGGAGATGACAAACAGGTCTTTTTCTTTAATAATTTTTACGATAGGCTCCAGATCGCTTCTCGTCATGACAGCTCCCGTCGGATTGTTCGGGAAGGACAAAATCAAAATCTTCGTCTTGTCAGTGATGGCTGCCAAAAGTTCCTCCGGCGTCAGCTTAAACTCGTTTTCTTCTTTTAATTCGATGGTCACCGGAACACCGTCGGCAAGCTCAATGCAGGGCAGGTAGGAGACGTAGCACGGCTCCGGCAAAATTACCTCATCTCCCGGATTGATCATGGCCCGCAGGGCAACATCAATACCCTCGCTGCCACCTACGGTGACAAGCATCTCTTTCTCCGCACTGTAGTCCAGACGAAACCTCCTGCTCATATACCCGGAAATCGCCTTTCTAAGCTCCATCAGCCCGGCGTTTGAAGTATAAAAGGTGCGTCCCTTTTCCAAAGAAAAAATACCTTCCTCCCGAATGTGCCACGGCGTGTCAAAATCCGGCTCTCCCACGCCCAGAGAGATGGCGTCCGGCATCTCCTGCACCAGGTCAAAAAACTTGCGGATGCCTGACGGCTTTATCTTCATTACTTTATCGGACAATGGATTTCTCATGGCGTCACCTTCATTCTGCTGCTCTCGTTTTTCTCAATAAGTATCATCCCGTGATCTTTGTACTTTTTCAGTACAAAATGAGTGGCCGTGCCGGAAACCGCCTCCAGAGTGGACAGCTTTGTGGACACGAACATGGACACCTCCTTCAAAGTTTTTCCTTCCAGAAAAACAACGAAGTCAAAGGCTCCGGACATCAGGTAAATAGACTTTACCTCCGGATAATTACTGATGCGCTCTGCAAGCTTCTCAAAGCCCTGCCCCCTCTGCGGCGTCACTCGCACTTCAATCAGAGCCGTCACCTTTTCCGTGTCCGTCTTATCCCAGTTAATCAGAGTAGGATACCCACAGATGACGCCCTCGTTTTCCATTTTTTCGATTTCCTGCAAAACGATGGTTTCATCCGTTCCCAGCATGATTGCCAGGTCGTGCAGTTCAATTCTGCTGTTATTTTCCAACATTCTTAAAATTTCGTTACGCATAATTTCCTCCCAGGATTCTTTTATAGTATTCGTCTTCCTTCGGTGGTTCCAGATACCGCACCTCATCATCATACCGGATGATCTTGTCATTTCCCTCTGTCGTTTTTCCTATCACGGCCGCAGGAATTCCCTGCTCCTTCACCGCCTTCACAACGCTCTCTCCTTCTTTGCAGGTCATCAACAGACTTCCCGCCGAAAACATCATGTAAGGGTTGCACCGGAAAAACTCACAGACCTCTATGGTATGCTGTTTTATCGGTATCCGTTTCAGCGCGACATCCAGTCCCACCTTGCCGGCGGCAGCCAGCTCCCAAAGGCCGGCAAAAACGCCGCCCTCCGACAAATGACGGATGAAAACCGCTCCGGCATCCTTCGCTGCCGAAACTGCCCTTCGCATATCTGCATCATCAAACAAATGTTTTGCCTGCTCTATGTAGGAGGGTGCATAGCGACTAAGCAGCTCCTGCTCCCTCTCTATGGCGGCCATAGCCGCCCCCTCTCTTCCAACGGTTCCCGCCACCACAATATCCATATGCGGCTCGGGGAGAGCCTGCGGCTTTTTCGTCCCCGCAACGGCCGCCGTCACCAGCAAGGTTTGCATCCGTGGGGACACGACAGCCTGTTCCACGGACACCGAAACTCCCATCTCCTCAGACAAGATAGCGATCTCCCTGATCAATCCTTTTAATCGTTCCTCCGTCGTGCCCTCCGGCAAAAAGATGGACAGGCGGAACGAACCGTCACCGTCCCCCTCTGTCGCCAGAAGATTCCCTCCGCCATAAAGCACTCTCCGGGGTGCCAGCGTCCAGCCCTGTGTCCCGCAAATATGAAAAGACATCGGGAGAACATCCTCTCCGTCTCTATGCAGTTGTCTGGCTATGGAGCGCTTCCATATGCTCTCCTTGACCTTTCCTGTCCTCATCTTATCGTCTCCTGGTTTTTATTCCACTGCAGAACACCTAGGCGTCCTTGCTTTTTTCTTGTTCTTCTTCTCTGAATTTTTCTCGCTCGTCTTTTTCTTTTTCTTATCTTTTTTCTTCGTGTCCGTATCCTTCTTCGGTGTCTCCTTCTTTTTGGTTCCTATGCGGACTACTCTCGGCACGGACATATAGGAACTGCTGTTTACCTGAATCCGGTCTGTCTCTTTGCCGTCCTCATAGACAACCTTCCAAAGCCTTGCCGTATAACCGGTTACCCCGGCCTGGTCCACCACCTTTTTCCCTTCCTCCAGCGTCTTATCCTTGACAACCTTTTCCGACGGAGGACGGGTGGAAACCCGCTCTGATACATACTCCACGCTCCGGCCTTCCTCCCGGTACTCCTCTCCATATATGGAGAAGGAGATGGAAGAATCTCCGGCTTTTCCTTCTATATAAATTGGTGCATCCAGATTATTTTTAAATTTAAAATCTTTCTCAGTGCCTGCGATGGCCGCATCCTCGGACAACGCCACATAATGAACCGTCATGGAATGATTCTGACGCTCTATGACTTCCAGCTCCGCCCTAAGCACGGCATTGTACAAGGTGGTGGAAACCTGGCAGATGCCTCCGCCATAACTTTGAACCGTCTTTCCATTTTCATAAGAACCGGCCAGACGATATCCGTTTTCATAGGTAAAAGGAGCGACGACATCATGCACCGACAACGTCTCACCAGGGTACAGCACGGTTCCGTTGATCAGCCTTGCCCCGTTCTCCACGTTCTGGCATCGCCCCTGAGAAGATCCGGCATAAGATGTCGTAAAACTTCCCAGCTTATCCTGAATCCGGGACAGCTCCTTCGCCGTATGCTTGGGCGCATCCACCTGATAATCCATGTCGAAGGACAGCTCCCCACGGCTCCAATCAAAATTTTCAATCTCTTCCGCCAGCTTTTTGGCATTTTCCTCAAAATCAATGGAAATGCCGTTCTCGCCCTCTGTTATGATAAATTCGTCGTCTTTCCTTGTGATTCCGGCATCCTTTTTCTCCGTCACAAAAGACTTTCCCTTTTTTCGGACGATGTTTAGAAGCTTCTTTTTCTCCGTCTGAAAATGAAGCGGAATTTCCTTTCCCTTGGAAATCTCATGAATTTCTTTCATGCGCTGAAACATGTTTCCGCTTCTTCCCGCCTGATAGGCCTGCTTCACCGCCTCCGCCCCATCGCAGAAAAGTCCTGTCCGACTAAGGGGAAAACTTTCTGTCCCGTCCTCCACATGAAGAACTATCTTTTTTGCCGACACTTCTTTTACATAGTCTTCCACCGTTGCCTCGGCCTGTTCGACGTCCATTCCGCCGACATCCATTCCTCCAATATACACTCCCGGATAAATCGTCTCCAGCTTCGCATAACTGTGATATTTCCAACCGGCCACCCCGACTGCTGCCGCCAAAATAACGACAAGAATTAACAGTGTCAGACTAATTTTCTTTTTCATTTTAATACTCTGCTCCTTTGTTCTTCTGCATCCTTCCTAAAGGACTACATCATCATCGCCGGTACAATGGACGTGATAAGCAGGGCAGCGATTACAACTACAATGATGATAGCAGAAATTCTCTGTTTTTTCTTAGAATCCATTAGATAACCTCTCTTTCCTGTCTGTTCTTTCAAAACAAACAAATCTCGGCGGTTTTTCGCCGTTTTCTTCGCATGACAGACCAATCTAAATACACCTGCGCACGCAGACATTCTCCATCATGCCATCAAAAGTACTTTACTATTCTAAGCCATTTCCCGTTTACATTCAAGTGCCTATTTCCCCCTGTTTGTGTCAAGTAAACGTTGGCAACTTTTCTTTTGTTTTTCTTTCAAATGT
>JAUNJG010000031.1 GCA_030533385.1 Eubacteriales bacterium
TCTATAATGACAGATTTATAAATGTAGATTGACACAATAAAATATGTAATATAGAATTACAAATGTAAGACAAAAGTAAAATGAAATTACATAATTCATAGCTATGGAGAAGAAGTAATGTGATTGATGGAAAGTGATGTATTTTTAAGGGGAGGTTTGATTATGGGTTATCTGATTGGCGTTGATGCCGGGACGACAAATGTAAAGGCGGTTTTATTTAACGAGGCAGGAGAAGAAGTATGTATTTCCACGCTGGCTAACGAGCCGATTCGCATAGGAGATTCTTATGTGGAGATGGATATGAACGTGCTGTGGTCTAAGACTAAGGAGTGTCTTAGTGATTTGATGAAAAAAAGCGGTGTGGATAAAAATGAGGTGGCGGGTATCGGCATCACCGGGCAGGGGGAAGGCTGCTGGCTGATGGACGAGAAGGGAGAGCCGGTACAAAATGCCATTTTGTGGTGTGATGCCAGGGCAAATGCCGTGATTCGGGAGCTGAAAGAAAAAAGTCCGGCGTTGGTGCAGAAGATTTTTTCTGTCACCGGAACGGAGACCATTGCCGGAACGCAGCTCATGCTCTTAAAGTGGATGCAGGAAAACAGACAGGATGTTTTGGACAGGGCAAGCACAATGTTCTTTTGCAAAGACTGGCTCAGATATAAACTGACGGGAAAGATAGGAGCAGACTATACGGATTCAGGAACTTCTCTGCTTGACACGAAACAGGGAGTCGTTGCAAAAGAGGTACTCGAAGAACTTGGACTGGGAAAATATATTTCCTATATTCCTGAGCCTGTAAATTCTGACAAGATTTTTGCCAATGTAAAAAAAGAGGTGGCGGAGGAAATCGGATTAAGAGAAGAGATGCCAATCATCACGGGAGCCATTGATGTTTGTTCTTCCGCAGTGGGAACGGGAGCCATCCATCGAGGAGACATCTGTGTGGTTTTGGGTACGACCTGTGCGAATGAGGTGATTTTGCAAAAAGAAGACTGCGTGTTCGGAGAGGAAGGCAGCCGCTATGAAAAGCATCCGCTGGGAGATCTGTTCTTATCTTTGCAGCCGACGATGAATGGAACACCGAACATCGACTGGATGCTGGATAACATTTCTCTGACAAAAGATTTCTCTGAAATTGACGCTATTGTGGAGAGTGAGCCGGTAGGATGCGGAGGCGTTATCTACAGCCCTTATATCAGTGTTGCGGGAGAGAGAGCGCCGTTCCATCATCCTTATGCGAGAGCAAACTTTTTTGGAATCAGCCAGCCGACGACGAGGAATACGCTGATTCGTGCGGTCTATGAGGGCGTTTCTCTTTCCATCAGGGACTGCCTTAATGACACGGACAGAGATGGAAAAATATTTCTGGCCGGAGGAGGAGCAAAAAGTAAAGTGTGGGCGCAGATGATTGCTGATGTCATGAGAATGCCGGTCTATATCGCAGATGGACAGGAGCTTGGAGCGAAAGGCTGTGCGATTATGGCAGGAGTTCAGCTGGGAATGTTTGAGGATTACAATGAAGCGATAGAAAAGATGTGTCATGTCACATGCATCTATGAGCCTCGTGCCAACCATTCTGATAAATATGATTTGATTTATGAATTGTACAGAATGATACGGGAAGTGAATGTTCCGTTGTGGGATAAGAGACATCAGATTACGAAACAGTTGAAGACCATGCGCTAAAGGAGTGAGGACATGAAAATTTATTTTACGGCGGAATATGACGAGAAAGAATTAAAACCATTGTATGATATCGGGGAGATAGAGTTGGATGGATGGGCCATCGGACAGCCCAAATTAGACGAAAAAGAGTTGATGGAAAAAACGGCAGATGCAGACATGATCATCACAAGCTATGATGATATTACGAGAAATGTTATTGAAAATGCGAAAAATTTAAAATTAATTGCATGTACCCGTGCTACCCCGGTAAACATTGATACTGATTATGCAAAAAAGAAAAACATACCGGTATTATATACGCCGGGGCGAAATTCGGACGCCACGGCGGAGCTGACCATAGGCCTTATGATTGCCGTTGCAAGAAAGATTCCGATGGCTTATGCGGCTCTGAAAGAAGGAAAGTACACCGGAAGCCCGGATGCGGTCAAGACAACGAAGGATGGTCTTAGGGCAGACGTCATCTGGGATATGACGATGGATTCTCCGTACACGGTGTTCAAAGGAACGCAGCTAAAGGGGAAAACTCTTGGAATCATAGGATATGGAAGCATCGGAAAAAGAGTGGGGGCTATCGCCAGAGCTTTTGATATGAAACTTCTGATATTTGATCCGTATCAGGGTGAGCTGGACATTGAAAAGGTGGGAGTAAAAAAGGCAGAGTCCTTAGAGGAACTGATGAGGGAGTCTGACTTTATCACATCTCACATGAAAGTGACAGAAGAAACAAAGGGTATCATCAGCAAGGAGATGATCGCTCTGATGAAGCCGACGGCTTATCTGATCAATGCGTCAAGGGGCGCCGTGCTGGATGAGGAAGCGTTGATTGAGGCGCTGCGGGAAAAAAGGATTGCCGGTGCGGCCTTCGATGTGTATGCAAAAGAGCCGATTGTCAACAATCATCCATATATACAGGAGTTTGATAACGTGGTGATCACGCCTCATATTGCGGGAGCGACCCATGAAGTGCTTTCCAACCATACAAAACAGATTGTGGCAGATATCAAACGTTTTGTAAAAGGAGAACATTTGTTATATCAGTATAAAGGATAACATTGTTCGGAATAAAAATGATTTTTTGACGGCAGAGCCATGACGAGGCTGAAAGGAGGAACTTATGTTATTACAAAAAGAGCGGGAAGACGTGGTGACTTATTGCAGAAAACTGATTCATGCGGGACTGACGAAAGGAACCGGAGGCAATATCAGCATTTTAAATGAAGAAAAAAAGTTATTTGCCATCAGTCCGAGCGGAATTGATTATTTTGAGATGGAAGCCGAGGACGTGGTAGTTCTCGATTTGGAAGGGAATGTGGTGGATGGAAAGAGAAAACCGTCCAGCGAATGTGACCTGCATCGAATTTTTTACAATAACCGGGATGACATCAAGGCGGTGGTTCACGCCCACTCTACATATAGCACGGTTCTGGCTACGTTAAGAGAAGGGCTTCCGGCCTCCAGTTACCTGATTGCTTTTGCCGGGAAAGATGTTCGTTGCGGAAAGTATGCTTCCTTTGGCACGCCGGAGCTGGCCGAATATACTTTTGAGGCCATGAAAGATCGGAAGGCGGCGTTGATGGCAAACCATGGCCTGATTTCCGGCGGAGGGGACATCCTCAACGCTTTTAACATTGCGGAAGAAATTGAGTATTGCGCCGAGGTCTATGTGAAGGCCAGGATGATCGGAAAGCCGGTTCTTTTGGATGAGACCGAAATGGAACATATGATTGAAAAATTTCAGACGTACGGACAAAAAAAGTCTATAAAGCAATAGAAAAATAAGTTTTCTTTGCGCCGAAAAAAGCAGCTGTTTTGGGCTGCTTTTTTTCGTTTTCAGAACGGTGGAAAAAGAAAGCATGGCATGTCTGAAAATGGAAAAGAAATGGTTGACAATTTCTGGGGGGGGGGTAGTATTATAGCAGTAACTGTATAGCGGACGTGGGAAGGGTTTCTGCGCCAAAATTTGTGATCGGGTTCTGGATGTCAGATGATTGCCGGAGAAGGATAAAGGTTCTCCCTGGCAGTTGTCTTTTTTATATTTATTTAGAAGAAAGATTTTGACTGACAGAGGATTTGAGAAGATGGTCGCAGGAAAAAGGCGATGTTGAAAAGACGTGGTCTTTCCTCGCCCTGGTTGGTGGGGTGTTCCCCGCCTGGCTGGGGATCGCAGACGAATCTGGAAGAAGGATGGTTAAAAGGGTATACATATGGAAGAATTGATTAAAAACGAGTTTGGGATGAGTAAGGGAGTAAAAATCAGTTTCGCTGCCGGATTGACCATATTCTTTTTCATTTCCATCTTTGTATATTATAGCTTATATAATAATATAGAAGAGATTGTGACTGCGCAGACCATCAACAGCATTACGAATATCAGTGAGCTGAATGTGGATGCCGTTTCCAGAGCGATTGCAAACAGAAAGACGCTTCTGGAGGCTTTTGCCATCAATCTGGAAAGAAAGCAGTCAAAGGATTATGATGCGATACTAAGGGAGATGGAAACTTACAGAACAACTTATGATTTTTACAGTATGGGAATCCTGGATGAAGACATGATCTTTTCTCTCACTACAGGAGAAAAGATTGACGTCTCAGAACTGGTACAGTTTCAAAATGCATGGAGAAATGAATTTTATATCTCGGATAGTTACATGCCCGCAGACGGCGGAGAAAAAAGAGTTAATCTGTTCTCCTACCCGGTGCGCTATGGGAACGAATGTCAGTACCGGGTGATTGCAACCTACCTTTCTAAAAATCTGACGGAGAGAATGAACATTCGCGTCGTCAATGGAAAAGGGTATTACTATATCCTGGATACAGATGGGGACGTGGCCATCTATCCCAGATATTATAAAGACGAAAATTACCTTGGCCTGATGGAGTATGTCAATGATACGCCGGAAATCATCCCCGATGAGACAGGGAACCGGTATTTTCAATATAATGGAGAGAACTATTATGCCCACTTCGAGCAGCTTGACATCAATGACTGGTATTTGATGACTTGTGTGAAGGAGACGGATATGTTCGCCGATGCCGACAAGATTACATATGGCGTCTTTGTGGGCATGGGACTCCTCTGGCTCATGATCGTCGGCGCTATGTTTTTCGTCCTGATGCTCGTATATCAGTTTCAAAAGAAAATGCAGCGGGCCGTGTTTTACGATAGCTTTTTAAAAATCGGCAATGGGGAAATGCTGTCCGTGTTTTTCCAGAAAATCCCGAAGGAGAAATTTCCCAAGATGGCCTTTACCATTTTTGACATTGATAAATTCAAGGAGTTTAACTATGTGCACGGGGAGGAAACGGGAGATAATCTGTTAAAATATATCGTTCATGTTTTCAGAGACGAGCTGCCCGATGATTATTTGTTTCGGTATCGTGCGGACAATTTCGTCGTTTTGATCGTGTGCGAGGATAAGACAGAATTTATTCAAAAAATGGAAAAGGTTTTGCAAAGATTTTCTGATGACATCGACGCCGGATTAATTCAGTCCTTTGACATTTCCGCCGGGGTGCGGAGGATGAGGGACGGGGATTCTCTTCAGAGAATCATGAGCGACGCCCTTTTGGCGAAAGGAACGATAAAAGGAATCCAGGTACAGCAGTACGCCTTTTACGATGAAAATTTCCGGGCAAAAAAGATGAATTTCATGGAGATGGAATCTGACTTTTCACGGGCGTTGAAAAACAAGGAGTTTCACGTCTATTATCAGCCGAAGTTCGATATGGAAACAGGAAAAATCGTCGGGGCGGAAGCTTTGGCCAGATGGATAAAATGTGATGGAACCATCGTCTATCCCGGTGAATTTATCCCTTGTTTTGAGGCGAGCCGGCAGATTATCATGCTGGATGAAGCCATGCTGGAGGCCGTGTGCCGACAGATGAAGGAGATGGAGGCGGACGGCCTGAATGTCAAAAAAGTGTCTGTGAACCTTTCCAGAGTACATTTGAAACATTCCGGCATTTTGCAGAAAATAGAGCGCATTGTGACAGAATCGGGTGTGAATCCCGGAATGATTTCCTTTGAGATTACGGAGAGTGCCCTGTACGAGGACAGCATACCGCTTCGGCACATCGTAGATTTTTTGCATCGTCTGGGATGCAAGGTGGATATGGATGATTACGGCATCGGCGTGTCGGGGCCGAACGCACTGGCTTCCAATCAGTTTGACGTGATAAAGCTGGACAAATCTTTCATCGACGGCATCGGGAACAGGCGGATAGAATCCGTGATTCGGTCCACTATCTTTCTCTCCAAAGATTTGGGCATAGACATCCTGGCAGAAGGTGTGGAGGAAAAGTATCAGGCGGACAGCCTGCTGAAATGGGGATGCACCCTGGCGCAGGGGTATTATTATTCTCCACCGGTGCCGGAAGAACAGTACCGGGAAATGCTGAAAAAAGAATCGTGATATAGAGTGATATAGAAATGATAAAAAACCGGAAGGACGGCGCAGGCCGAAATCCTTCCGGTTTTTGTACATAAAGTAAGTCGGGCAGTGGAGGTCTATTTTGTCTTCACTGTTTTGACTTTGGACCATTTTGAATGGCTGTCGGCATATCCCGCCTTTTTTAAGACGGCTCTCATGCGGACAAAATATTTTGTCTTTCTTTTTAATTTTTTTAATTGCGCTGACGGTTTGGATGAATTCACAGTAGTTGCCTTGGCAAATTTTTTGGAGGTAGAGTATTGGATCTCATATCCGGTAGCCTTTTTTACTTTTTTATATTTGACTTTGATTTTCTTCTTCCCGGCAGTCAGTTTGCGTATTTTCGGTTTCTTTAAAGATACTGTCTTCAAGGCGGGTTGTGTCTGTGAGGCGGTTTCCGTCTGTGAGGCAGGAGCTGTCGATGTCTGTTCTGAAGAAGATGCCGGCGGGTTTTCCGTCATTTGCTTTTTTTCCACCAGATGCTCGAGGGCGTCATTCAGATGAACGATTTGCTCATTGACGGAGGCCTGGGTTCCGGAGCCGCTTTCAATCAGAGCAATCAATTCTAATGTTTCGTTTAATTCTGTCTGCAAGTTTTCCCACCCGTCAGTGTAATCTTCTTTTTTTAGAGCCTGTATTTTTGTTACGAGGGCTTTTAATTCGCTGGTGTCTATGTTTTTGTCCTCTCTGGAAGCAAGATGCTTTTTTTCCACTTTAAATTGATAGGAAGCATCTTTGTATCCGAGAGCGGAGAGAGTGACACTCCAATAGCCGGTGCCGTCAGTTCCTTCCGGAAGAGAAAAACGCTGAGATTCTGTCAGGCCAAGTTGGATGCCAAGTTTTTTGTGCATCCAGTTATCGGCAGCGAATTTTGTGCCGTAGGAGGCCAGCGGTGTTGAATAAGAGGAGTCCTCACCGTAATATGTCCATTTTGCAGCTTGTAAATGAGATCCTAGATCTCCGTAGTTTTCTGTGAAGTCAAGTCTGATTAATTCTCCATAGCTGCCGACGAAGATTGTTTCTGTTTCGGAGGATTCGTTTTCTCTCAAAAGAGGAGAAAGAGAAGTTAAGTCGATGGTTTTTAAATCCTCTCCCTCGATTCCTGACTCAGTTCCTTCTGTGCTGTGTGTGGAAAAAGAGTAGGTTCCGTTCTCCTGTTTTTCCACCATTTTCAGGCCGTAAGTTTTGGCAGTGACAGCGGCTGTGTTTTCATAGGCTTGCAGATTCATCTCACTAAAGCCGCCGTAGATTTTAGAACCGTTCTCAACGACGTTATATTTTGTTTTGAAGTCATCAAAATCAGAAGTCTTGACGGCGACAGGAATATATTTAAGTCCTGACACAGCATAATTTTTCATGACAAAAGAATTACCGTATTCATCGGTAAACACACCCTCCGTGATGTCTGAGGAATTTTTTTGTTTCTTGTAGGTGTATTTTTTGCCATCTATGAGGGCGTAAGTTACCTTGTTTTCTCCTGTGTTCTCCTCCGTCCATCCCGTGAGTGCGTGAAGATTTCCTTCGCTGTCTTCGATAGTGACATCGCATTGGAAACTTCCGCGGTGGATGCCGTGGTTGGTGGTGGCCCTTGTGACTGCGTCGAAACCACCCTTGTCGTACTCTCCCTTGGAGTCTGCGGTATCACTGGAAGAATCGTCTTCCGCATTATTTATTTCTTCGGCTGCCCAATATTCCAGCCAGCTTAGTCCCGCATAACAATAAACGTAATCATCTTCCGCCTGCGTTGAAAGATGAGATTGCAAAGAGCCTGTGCCTGTTTGAGCCATGACGGGAAGTCCGGCTCCAAGGGCAGAAGACATTGCCATAGTAAAAATCAGGCTTCCGGCCAACAAGTGATGTTTCATAGATTTTCCTCCTTGTGTATTGTTTGTTTTTAGTTAGAAGCTTCTAATGGGAATAAGATATCATAAGAAGTTAGAAATAGCAAACTGTATATACAATAATGAAAAAAATTGTCAATTAGGACAAATGTGTTGCATTATTTTTTTGTTTTCCATATAATGAGTCTATATTGTTGGAATTTTATCTAAGTACGGAGTCAAATCTTCTGTGTGAGTTGCGGGGGATTCATTCTGTTACAATGGGTCAATATGGCAAATAATTTAAGATGAGGGATGAAGATGAAAAAGAGAGTAAAAAGATGGTGGGAACAGACAATGTGCAAAATAAAGGGGTGCGTTGCCTGGGGAAATTTGACACCGATTTTTCCGTCGGTGTGCCTGGGGGTGTTCTTGATAATAGTACTCACAGCGGGGACGGAGGAAATGCCGGTGAAAAGCGAGACGGTTTCTTCTGTAGATTTGGAGGTATTAAGACAGGCATTACATTCGGAAGTTTCTCCTTTGCCGGAGGCTGTGGAGACTGAAAAAAAGGAAAAGGCGGACACAACTTCCGAAAAACCCGAGGAGACGACAAAGGAGCTTCCCCAAAAGCTGTCGGCGGTGAAGGAAGGGGGGAAATATAAAAACGGCACTTATCAGGGTTCTGCCCAAGGGTTTGGTGGAAAGATAACCGTCAGTGTTACCATAAAGAAAGGAAAGATTTCTTCCATCAAGGTGGAGAATGCCCCCGGAGAAGGGAGTGCGTATCTGAAAAAAGCCAAGGGACTCATTTCTACCATGGTGAAAAAACAGACCACCAATGTGGATGCTGTATCGGGAGCCACTTACAGTTCCAACGGACTGGTACGCGCCGTTCGGAATGCGTTGTCAAAGGCAGAAGAATCGAAGTCTGATCCTAAAAAAAAGAAGGGCAAGGATAAAAAGAAAAATAAAAAAAGTAAAAATAAAAAGAAAAAGAATGGCAAAAACGGTGGCGATCATGAAAGTCATAATGGGAATAATGGCGGTGGCAATGACAACAAAAATAATGAGAATAACAAGGATGATAAGAAAATAACGTCGGAGGAGACAACGGCATACCGGCCGGAAGATTCTGAATATAAAGATGGCACATACAGCGTGAGTGTGATCTGCGTGCCGGATGGGGACGAAGACTTTGATTCCTATACGATGAGTATGGACATCACCATCCAGAGCAATCAGATTATAAACATCAAAAACATAGTGATTGGAGATAAATCGAATCAGCCTTATGTAAACAGGGCGAAAAATAAGATGATTTCCGCCATCATAAAGAATGGCAGCGGTGTGGGTGTTGACGCAGTTACCGGGGCAACCTGCTCTTCCAATGCCATACAGGAAGCATGTCGGAAGGCTTTTGAGGCGGCAAGAAAGGCGGCGGGTACTGACGAAGATGTCATGGAGAAAGAGCCGGAAGCTACCACGGAGAAGAAAGCGGAAACCACTACGGAGAAGGAGCCGGAGGCTACTACGGAAAAGAAACCGGAAGCCACCACGGGAGAGAAGCCGGAAACTGAGACGGAGGCTTCAACAGAAGAATTTCTTTATCAAAATGGAAGGTACAAGGTGACGGCTGCCTGCGTGGCAGAGTCAGGAGATGTCTTTGCATCTTATGATATTACGATGGAAGTCGAGATAGAAGAAAATAAAATTAAGAAAATAGAAAATATTGTTGCGAACGCCGATACTGCCCATGAAGAATATTGGAACAAAGCGAGGAACGCTATGGTTTCTGCCATCATAAAAAAAGGAACGACGGAGGGCGTGGACATTGTTACCGGGGCGACTCGGGCATCAAAGGCCATAAAAGAGGCGTGTCAGAAAGCTTTTGAGGCAGCAAGGAAATGATGGGAGATGAGAAATGAAGTATAAATATTTTATGTTGCGCTGCATAAATTTGCTTCTCATAGCAGGTCTTTTGGCAGGATATCAGAGTCTAATATATTTTCGGAAACAAAACAATGCAATGGCAAATATGAAAGTGCAAATAAAGCAGGTGGAGGCAGAAAATCAGGAGCTGTATTCTATCATCAAGTCTTATGTGGACAATCTGGAAGGGCAGAGAGAGAAAATGTCTGCCGGAGAATATACGGACGGCATTTATGAGGGAAGCGGAACCGGATTTGGGGGAGAGATTCAGGTTTCTGTCTTGATAGAGCAACAAAAGATTGTTTCTGTAGATATTGTGGAGGCAGGAGGAGAGGACAGCGCTTATCTGTCTATGGCAAGAGGTGTCATTGATTCTGTCATAGAAGAGCAGTCATCAAAAGTGGACGGTGTCAGCGGGGCGACTTATTCTTCAAAAGGTATCAAAGCGGCGATAGAACAGGCATTAGAGGAAGCGAGGGGAAATGGACAAGAATAAGAAAAAACGAAGACGAATCATCATAGATGCTGTAATTGTGACGATACGGTTGGGATTTTTTGTGGCATGGCCGGCACTGTTCGCTACTGCCTTTGGCGGAGTAAAACAGGTGGCGGAGTCGATTGCAAAACAGGAGTCGCTTCCCTGGAATCCGTTCATTTTCACACTGCTTGTGCTACTCGGATTTACCATCGTGTTCGGACGGTTTTTCTGTGGTTTTGCCTGCGCTCTGGGAACGTGGGGAGATGCGGTTTACTGGATTTCGTCTCAGATTCAAAAAAAGAGAAGAAAACGACCTCTTCGGTGTCTGAAAAAGGGAGAGCGAATTTTGCGTTTTGGAAAATACGCAGTGCTGGTGATTGTATTGATTCTTTGTATAGAAGGATTTGGTGCGCAGGTGGCACTTCACAGTCCTTTTAGCGCTTTTTCCAGAATCCGGCAGTTTGCTGTGCCGGAAAGCAGGGCGGGGCTTGTGTTGTTTTTGCTGATAACGGTGGGGATGGCTTTGGAACCGAGATGTTTCTGCCGGTTTTTCTGCCCCATGGGGGCTGTGTTCTCTCTCATGCCGGTGTTGCCTTTTTCCGTTTTGAAGAGAGAGAAGAAGCAGTGTGTGAATGGATGCAACGCCTGTCAGAATATTTGTCCCGCCCATCTTGAACTGCCGTCTGACAGTCAGGGGGATAATGTGTTATCGGGAGAGTGTTTTTCCTGTGGAAAATGCAGGAGACAGTGTCCGAGGCAGAATGTGTATGGCGGCTTACAGAAGGCTTTGTTTCTCCCGTCTTTGGTGGCGAAGGCAGCATTGCTGGCGGTGCTTGCCACAAATTTGTAAATACAAAATTCTATTCATGCCGACGTGGCAGGAATAGAATCTGAAAAAAGGAAGAAGACCGAAGTCTGTGATACGGACTTCGGTTTTTTGGTGCGCCTTGCGGCGCACATCACTAATGAATGAAAGTTCCTAATCCGCCCTTGCGGTGGGAAGGATACAGCCAAGACCAAGAGCGTTCATCGTGAGGTGGAATCTGAAGGAAGGTGGAGGTCAATCTCCGGTCTGACGAACAGAAATCATATGAGGTTATAGGATGGAAACTGCCTCCTACCCGATAAATTAAAAAATCTTTGCTCCATCTTTACCGAAAAAATGTTATATTCGTACCGGAAGGGAATAACCATGTCTATCTGTTTTTTTTCGGAGAGGCAGGCGGAGATACCCGAGCGCCCAGGTGCGTTCGGATGTTTCTGGCAGGTTATTCCAAAAGAAGAAGATTCGATGGAACAGAAAGGAATATACCGGAATGGATAAGTGTAAACGGGAGCTAAAAAATGCACTGTTCACGCTTCTCGTTTTGAGTGGAATGTTTGTGATCAGCTATGTTTTGCAGAGTATCTTTCACACGCAAAGATTTACATCTGATCTGTTTATTTTGGGCGTGTTCTTGATTTCCCTGAAAATAGAAGGGTATGTGTGGGGAATTTTGGCTGCCTTGTTCAGCGTGCTGGCAGTGAACTTTGCTTTTACCTTTCCTTACTTTGCTTTTGACTTCATCGCCCCGGAGAGCATTGCCTCCGCTGTGGTGATGCTGATTGTGGCAGTGTTGACCAGCACGCTGACCACCCAGATTAAAGAGCAGGAAAAGACGAGGAGGGAGACGGAGAAAGAGAGGATGCGGGCGAATCTGCTGCGGGGCATCTCCCATGACCTGCGGACGCCGCTGACTACCATTTACGGCTCCTGTTCGGCGATTATTGAGAACTATGATTCACTGAAAAAAGAACGAAAAATAAAGCTTTTAGGTGAAATAAGAGAGGATTCTGAATGGCTGATTCGCATGGTGGAAAATCTTCTCTCCATCACAAAAATAGATGGGGAGAAGGTGCAGGTCATCAAAGTTCCTACGGTGTTGGAGGAATTGATTGATGCGACTTTGGTGAAATTTTATAAGCGATATCCAAATATAGAGGTTCATGTGGAGATTCCCGATGAATTTATCAGTATTCCTATGGACGCCCTGCTCATTGAGCAGGTGCTTATGAATCTGCTGGAAAATGCGGTGTTTCATGCCAGAGGAATGAGTCGGATCGATTTTCTTGTAAAAAGAGAGGGAGAGTGGGCCGTTTTTTACATTATGGATGATGGTTGCGGAATCATGGAGGGGAAGCTGACAAAGCTGTTTGACGGTTATCTGGACAGAGAGGAAAAAATATCCGATGGAAACCGCCACAACATGAGCATCGGCCTGTCCGTCTGTGCCACGATCATCAATGCCCACGGAGGCACCATAGGGGCAGAAAATCGTAAGGAAGGAGGAGCGTGTTTCAGTTTCAGGCTGAAAACAGAAGAAGACGATGAGTAATAAGCATAAGATATTGGTGGTCGAGGATGAGAGAAAAATCAGAAGTTTTATGAAAGCGATTTTAGATACCAACGGGTATCAGGTTGTGACGGCCGGAGACTGCGTACAGGGAGAGTTTATGTATTGTTCCCACCGGCCGGATCTGGTTTTGCTGGATTTGGGACTGCCGGATATGGACGGGATGTGTTTCATTCAAAAAATCCGTCTGACCGATGCCACGCCCATCATCGTGCTGTCCGCAAGGACGGAGGAAGGTGATAAGGTGGAGGCGCTGGATGCGGGGGCCAACGATTATATCACGAAGCCCTTCGGGACGGCGGAACTTTTGGCCAGAGTGCGGGCAACTTTGAGAAACCACAGGTATGAAAAACTGGAGGAAGGAGATTCCTATGGCAAATATGTATGCCGGGATATGGAGATAGACTACGAAAAAAGAAAGGTGGAAGTCTGTGGAGAAGAAATTAAACTGACCCAGACAGAATATAATATAGTGGCGCTGCTCTCCCGTCATTCGGGAAGAGTGATGACTTATGCTGCCATCATCCGGGGTGTGTGGGGAAGCGCAGATGCCGGGAGCGTGAAAAAATTGCAGGTCAACATGGCAAACATCAGAAAAAAACTTGGTTCTCGTCCGGGAGAGAGCAAATATATCATCAATGAGCTTGGCGTGGGATACCGGATGGAGGATGAGGGATGACGGAAGGAAGCCGGACCGGCATATTAAAAAGACAGTCGCCGGGACGGATTATCGCCGCCGGGTTTGTCGTATTAATTTTTTTAGGCTCCCTTCTTCTCATGCTCCCGTGCAGCGTGCGGGAAGGGGTCGAGGTGCGCTATCTTGACATGCTTTATACTTCGACCAGCGCAGTCTGCGTGACAGGACTTGCCGTCGTGGATTTTGGAAGCACCTTTACGGCGGTGGGAAAGGTGATTCTGGCACTTCTGGTACAGGTGGGAGGCCTGGGCGTGACCGCCGTCGGTGCGGGGATTATCATTGCCATCGGGAAGCGAGTGGATTTAAAAACGAGAGACATGGTCAGGGAGTCCATGAATATGGGCACCCGGAAAGGAGTGGTGCTGTTCGTCAGAGATATCTTTTTTACAACGGTATTGTTTGAGATATCGGGAGCCGTGCTGAGCTTTTTTGTCTTCATAAAAAAATACCCGATCCCGGAGGCCGTCGGTTACAGCCTGTTTCATGCCATAGCTGCCTTCAACAATTCGGGAATGGATATTTTCGGAAGCGGGGAGAACCTGATGTCCTACCGGGATGACGTCCTGTTGAATGTTGTGACCTGCGGGATGACTGCCCTCGGAGGCATCGGTTTTCTCGTGATCCGTGAGGTGTGGAGCAAACGCTTTCGCTGGAAAAAGTTTTCCATGCATACGAAAGTGGTGTTGTCCGTCAGTTTTTCTTTGATGATTAGCGGCACGCTTCTCCTGAAGATGACGGAGAAGATCAGCTGGCTTGGTGCTTTTTTTTACAGCGTCTCCGCAAGGACTGCTGGGTTTTCCACCTATCCTCTGCGAGAATTTTCCAACGGAGGTGTAATCGTCTTGCTCGTTCTTATGTTTATCGGTGCTTCTCCCGGTTCAACGGGAGGGGGAATTAAGACAAGCACCTTATTTGTGCTGATACAGGGCGTCCGGAAAGCGGCGACCAACAAGGCGGAAAAAGGATTTCATTATGCCATCCCGGAAAATGCATTCCGAAAAGCGTCGGTGGTGACGATGTTGTCTGCCGCCGTGATTATCGGGGGAACCTTTGGCATGGCAGTGCTGGAGCCGGACATGGAGCTTAAGGATTTGCTTTTTGAGATTACCAGCGCTTTTGCCACGGTAGGGTTATCGGTGGGAATCACGCCGGAGCTTTGTGACGGGAGCAAGATTTTATCTATATGCATCATGTACATAGGAAGGCTTGGACCTTTGACAGTGGCATCTTTATGGCATTATACGAAAGGAGAGCGAATTCGCTATCCGGAAGGAAATATATCGATAGGATAAGTGCAAAGGAGAAAGGCATGTTTTCAAAGACAAAAAAAGACAAAAAAACATATGGAATCATCGGACTTGGAAGGTTTGGGTATGCCCTTGCCACGGAGCTTGCGGAATCCGGCGCTGATCTGCTTGTGATGGATAGGGACGAGACGAAGGTTAGGGAGCTTAGAGAGCTGACGGAGAATGCGTTTGTCGTACAAAATCTGGATAAAGCTTCTCTGGCGGAGTCAGGCATCAGAAACTGCGATGTGGCTGTGGTGTGTATCGGGGAGCAGATTTCCACATCCATACTTACCACGCTTCATCTGGTAAGTCTGGGGATTCCGACGGTCATTGCAAAGGCAAACAGCATGGAGCATGGGGAGATACTGGAGAAGCTGGGCGCCCATGTAGTCTATCCTGAGCGGGATATGGCGCTGCGTCTGGCTCATCAGCTGGAGGCGTCCCAGGTTCTTGATTTTATACAGCTCAGTGAAAAAATCAATATAACGAAAGTAGATACCCCGAAAATTATGGAAAACTGCTCTGTAAAGCAGTTAGATTTACGAAAGAGATTCGGATTGAATATTGTTGCCATCGAGAATAGTCTCACCGTATTGCAAGACATTCATCCGGATTATATCTTGAGAGAACACGATATTTTATATCTGGCGGGAAGCAAAGAAAGTGTCATCAGCTTTTCCGACTGGATTGCGAGAGATGGAGGTACGAAAGGATGAATGTTTCAATGGTAGCCGGACTGCTTGGCGGGCTGGCTTTATTTCTCTATGGAATGCAGATGATGAGTTCCGGTCTGGAGGCCGCAGCGGGAAATAAAATGAAGGGGATTTTGGAAAAGCTGACGGCAAACCGGTTTCTGGGAGTGGCGGTAGGTGCAGGAATCACTGCGGTGATTCAATCGTCCTCGGCCACGACGGTAATGGTGGTCGGGTTCGTAAATTCCGGAATGCTTACTTTGCAGCAGGCCGTGTGGATTATCATGGGAGCGAACATTGGCACGACCATTACCGGGCAGCTCATCGCTCTTGACGTGGGTATCATCGCCCCGTTCATGGCCTTTTTGGGAGTGGCCTGCGTGGTTTTTAGCAAAAAGCCAAAATTTCATTATTGTGGCCAGATTGTTGCGGGATTGGGCATTTTGTTCATCGGAATGGAAATGATGAGCACTGCCATGCTTCCGCTCAGGGATTCCGCCGCCTTTGTCAACCTGATGACCAAGTTCAGCAACCCGCTTGTCGGCATTCTCGTTGGAGCTGTCTTTACAGCCATCATTCAATCATCTTCTGCCTCCGTTGGCATTTTGCAGACGCTTGCCATCGGCGGATTGATTGATCTGTCCAGCGCTGTGTATATTTTGTTTGGACAAAATATTGGCACGTGCATCACGGCAGTGTTAGCTTCCATCGGAACGAGCCGCAATGCAAAGAGGACAACCATCATCCACTTGACTTTTAACATCATCGGAACGATTCTTTTTACCATCGTCTGTATGACGACGCCGTTGACTGCGTGGGTGGCAGGCATCACCCCGACCAATCCTGCCGGCCAGATTGCCAACATGCACACTTTGTTTAATATTGTGACGACGGCGCTTCTTCTTCCTGCCGGAGGAATTTTGGCGAAGTTTGCCATGAAGATTTTGCCGGACAAGGAAGGGGAGGAAGAAGATACCTATCATCTGATGTACATCAAACCTTTGGACACTGCTTCCGAATACCAGATGGGAAATTCGGTGATCGCCTTGAACAGCATTTGGAAGGAGCTGCGCCGCATGTACCGGATGACCATGGAAAATGTGGGGGAGAGCTTTTCCTCTGTGGTGGAAAAAACGGATGATAAAATTGGACAGATTTTGAAAAATGAAGAGTACATTGATTATCTGAATAAAGAAATTTCCGAATTTATTTCAAAGATTATTGTGCATGAAAATAATGAGAAAGATTCGGCGATGGTCAGTGCCTTTTTTAAGATATCCGGCAATCTGGAAAGAATTGCAGACCACGCCATGAACATCAGTGAATATGCAAGAGGAATGGAAGAAAAAAATCTGATTCTTTCTGAGGAGGCCAAGGAAGAGGTGAAACATATGAAAGAAATCTCTCTTTCCGCCATGGATCTTTTGCAAAATCTGAATATCATTTCTCAGGATAAATTAAAGAAAGTATCAGAGATGGAAAAAGAGATTGACGACATAACGATGGATTATCGAAAAAAGCAGCTTCACAGAATGCATGAAAAATCTTGCAGCGGGGAGGCGAGCATTCTGTATTCGGAGATGCTTACCGATTTCGAGAGAATCGGCGATCACATTTTAAACATCGGGCAGGAGCTGGAAGCCGCAGGTCGTGCGTGACAGAAATGTAAAAAAGATGTAAAATACAGATGGTAATAGTAGTGTAAAATATAAAAGATATGCTTGTGATAGAAAGGAGGCAAAATTATGAGAAAAAAGCAGATGGTGGTGGCAGGATTTATTCTGGTGGCGGGTCTTCTCCTGCCCGGACAGGTGCAGGCGGCAGCAACAAAAATAACGATTGAAGGCAGGAAAAAAATAGAAGTAGGAGAGATGACCGAACTGGATGCTGAGATATTTCCTGACGACGATTTTGTGAAAGATTCTGACATTGCGTGGAAGAGCAGCAAACCGTCGGTGATAAAAGTGATTCACCAAAAAGGAGAGGATGTCTTTGTAAAAGGAAAGAAGACGGGGACAGCTAAAATTACGGTTCGCATCAAAGGAACGAACATCAGTGCCGTAAAAAAGATGAAGGTGACAAAGGCGTCCGGTCAGACGGCGGCAAACAAAGACAAAAAGAAGTTAAAAAAATGGGAACAGGAAGTTCAGTCGGTTCGCAGGGAGATAGAGGGCGAATCTGTCGGATCATCCTACGAAGAAAACAGGGCGCTGTTTTACGCTTACAAGGCGAAGTTGGATCGAGTGGAAGAAAAGATAGACGACCTGGAAGGAAAGTGGGAGAATCGCTATGGCAAAAAAGCCAGAAAGATGAAAGATGCCATCGAGGCTGTGGAAGATGCTCTGGAAGAAGCGGAAGAATCCATGGAGCGTAAATTTGGAGATTTTGATTGAAGGAGGAGACATAAAAAATAGAACGATAAAGACAGGAAAGATAATAGTCGTGGCAGACGTAAAATTTCTGTCCGAGTGACGCACCTCCCCGGCAGCGGTTTTGGGATACCGCCGCCGGGGATTTTTTGCGGGCAGAAGTGATGGAAATTGCAGCGTGTGGAGTGCTGCCGACGAAGATGATTTTCCATTGTGCATCGAGGGCATTGGGTGTATAATTCTATCATCCCGGTCAGAAAAAGACAGTCTCATGAGCATAGGCAGACGGGGAATATCCGAACACATATTAAAATGTCCGGGCGGCGTCGCCTGCGGGGAAAGTTTTTTTGACGGATGCAGGTTTTATCCGCATATAAAAAATCATCAGGAGGATTGCAGAATGTTTGGGAAGAGAAATTCTGTAAAAAAAGGATTAAAAATTATTATTGTCGGTTGCGGAAAGGTGGGAGTGACTCTCGCAGAGCAGCTGGCCAGAGAAGGCCATGACATCACCATCATTGATAAGGATGCGGATCGGGTGCAGGAGATTGCCAACCTGTATGACATCATGGGTTTGGCAGGAAACGGAGCCAGCTACAGCGTTCAGATGGAGGCGGGCATTGAAGATACGGATCTGATCATTGCCGTGACGGAATCCGATGAGCTGAATCTTTTGTGCTGCACCATTGCAAAACAGGTGGGAGACTGTTCCGCCATCGCCAGGGTGAGGACGCCGGATTACAGCAAGGAGGTCGGTTATCTGAGGGAGAAGCTTGGACTGGCCATGATTATCAATCCGGAACTGGAGGCGGCCAGAGAGGCAGCCCGCATTTTGTATCTTCCGTCTGCCCTGGAGGCTCATCCCTTTGCCCACGGCCAGGCGGAGCTGATAAAGTTTGCCGTGCCTGAAAACAATGTGTTGGACGGCCTGACCATCGCGCAGATGGGGCGAAAGATGGCGTCGGAGGTTTTGATATGTGCGGTGGAGAGAGAGGGGGAAGTGTACATTCCGGGAGGGGATTTCCAGATAAAAAAAGGAGATATCCTGTTCTTTGTGGCATCCAGGAAAGCGACGAAAGATTTCCTTGCCCAGATAGGATTCCAGACTTCCAGAGTGAAAAACACTCTCATCGTGGGAGGCGGCAAGGCGGCCTTTTATCTTGCAAAGCAGTTGCTTGACATGGGAGTGGAAGTAAAAATCATTGAGAGGGACAAGGCCAGGTGTGAGGAATTAAGCATACTGCTTCCCAGAGCGATTATCATCCACGGCGACGGGACGGATCAGGAGCTGTTGGAGGAGGAGGGAATTTCCTATGTGGAATCCTTCGTCCCTCTCACCGGCATTGATGAGGAAAATATTTTACTGACCCTTTATGCAAGGCAGGTTTCCCGGGCTAAAGTAATCACGAAGATCAATCGAATCACGTTTAAAGATGTGATAAGCCGTCTGGATTTGGGCAGCGTCATCTATCCCCGGTATATTACGAGCGAGGCGATCATCGCCTATGTGAGGGCGAAAAAGAACTCCATGGACAGCAATATTGAAACGCTCTATCATATGTTTGAGTACAGAGCGGAAGCCATCGAGTTCCGTGTGGAGGAAGAAAGTGATATCACGGGAATTCCGCTGAAAAACCTTGCGCTGAAAAAAAATCTTTTGGTTGCCAGCATTTACCGGGATGGAAACATCCTCATCCCGAGTGGACAAGACTGCATTAAGGTGGGGGACGGCGTCATGATCGTCACTTCACACACCGGTTTTGATGATATTCAGGATATTTTACGTTAGCGGAGGAAGTTATGAACGGTTCAATCATACGATATATTTTAGGACAGGTTCTGAAAATAGAAGGAATCTTGATGTTGCTTCCCTGCCTCGTCGGTCTGATTTACGGCGAGAAGGAGGGAGGGACCTTTTTAATTGTCGGAGTGCTGTGCTTTGGCATCGGCCTGGGGACAACCATCGTCAAGCCGAAAAGTCAGGTATTTTACCTGAAGGAAGGATGTGTGGCGACGGCGCTGAGCTGGATTGTCATGAGTTTTTTTGGCTGTCTTCCTTTTTATTTGTCCCGGCAGATTCCTTCCTTTACGGATGCCTTATTTGAAACGATATCGGGATTTACGACGACGGGAGCCAGCATCCTCAGCGATGTGGAAAGTCTGGCAAGGTGCATGAATTTCTGGCGGTGCTTTACTCACTGGATCGGGGGAATGGGAGTGCTTGTCTTTCTTTTGGCAGTGGTGCCTTTGAGCGGAGGCTCCCACATTAATCTGATGCGCGCGGAAAGTCCCGGTCCTTCCGTTGGGAAGCTGGTACCCAAAATCAAACATACGGCAAGAATCTTGTACATCATTTATATTGGAATGACCATCCTTCAGATGGTTTTGCTTCTGCTTGGAGGTATGCCTTTATTTGATGCCGTGAACATCGCCTTTGGAACGGCGGGAACGGGCGGTTTTGCAATCAAAAATGATGGATTGTCGGGATATTCCGGATATCTTCAATGGGTTGTCACCGTTTTCATGATATTGTTTGGGGTGAATTTTAACGCTTACTACCTGATTTTGTTTCACAAGTTTAAGAAGGCTTTGGTCATAGAGGAAATCCGCTATTATTTCATTATCATTCTGGCGGCGGTGTCCTATATCACATATTCTTTGTGCCAGACTGCCTTTCAGTTTGCGGATGCTCTTCGTCACGCCGCCTTTCAAGTCGGCTCCATCATTACGACCACCGGATTTTCCACGGTGAATTTTGACATGTGGTCGGAAAGTTGCAAGACGGTTCTCGTGCTGCTGATGTTTGTCGGTGCCTGCGCCGGAAGTACCGGTGGAGGCATCAAGGTTTCCCGTTTTGTGCTGTTGATAAAAACGGTGGGAAAGGAATTAAATTCCTACATTCATCCAAAAAGCATCAAAAAGATTAAAATTGACGGAAAACCTATCGAGCATGAAGTGGTACGCTCCACTAACGTATATTTTATCACGTTTATGATACTGTTCGTGGCCTCCGTGTTTTTGGTGTCCTTGGAAGGAAACGATCTGATTACGAATTTCACGGCGGTGGCGGCGACCATCAACAACATCGGACCGGGGTTGGCTCTCGTGGGACCGGCAGAAAATTTTGGCTTTTTCAGCAACTTTTCAAAATATGTCTTGATGTTTGATATGCTGGCAGGAAGACTGGAATTGTTTCCACTGTTGATTTTCTTCCATCCTTCTGTCTGGAAAGAAGCGTTATATCAAAAAAGAAGGGAGAGACGATAGGCAGTTATCTTGTGGGTTCTCCCGGCTTTTGGGAGACCGAATCGTCAGGAGGATTTTCGGAATGATTCTGCAACAGTTCCCTGTAGGATACATGAAAAAAATGAGCGAGGGTTTTTAATTCTATGTCTGCCACATAGCGTTTGTTTGTCTCAATGCGGGTGATGACATTTTTGTCGATGTCCCATCCGTAGAGCTGGAGCTGTTCAGCCAGTTCTTTTTGGGACAGCCCCCGCTTTTTGCGAAGAAGGGACAGGTTTTTAGAAATTAAGTTTTTTTCTCCGGTTTGTTCTACAGGCTTTGGCATAGTTGTCTCCTCGTAAATGTATGGTATTTTTTCCAATTTTACATGGGCAAAATAAAAGGAAGGTTGTGAAAATGAGACAAAAAGGAGAAAGGAAAAGGAGGAGCCGGCAGCGGTGTGAGAGGAGGGAAAAAATGAGACGGTATGAAAAACTGGATACATTCAGAGGGATGATGGTTTTGAGCATGGTGCTGTACCACGGGGTGTGGGATGTGGTCTATCTGTTTGGAAAAGACGTAAGCTGGTATGGAGGCTGGCAGGGGAGACTCTGGCAGCAGAGTATCTGCTGGTCTTTTATTTTTTTGTCCGGATTTTGCTGCACTTTTGGAAAAAGCAAATGGAAAAACGGCGTCCGATTGATGCTGTCCGGCGGCGCCGTCACCCTGGTCACCCTCCTTGTCATGCCTCAATATCCGGTCATATTTGGAATCCTCACCTTTTTGGGCATGGCCTCCTGCCTTGTAAAGGTTTTGGAGCCGTGGCTGAGGCGGTGGGCTTCCCTGCCCGCCTCCATCGGATCTTTTCTCCTGTTTCTGGTGCTTGGAAGGATAAACGAAGGCTACGTCGGCTGGAGGTTCCTCGGTTCCTTTGCGCTGCCGAAGGGGCTGTACCGAGACTGGATAACCGCGCTGATCGGATTTCCTTTTCCCGGTTTTGCTTCCTCTGATTATTTTTCCCTGTTTCCCTGGATTTTTTTGTATGCCGCCGGATTTTTTTCCTGCTGCTGGATGAAGGAGAAAAAAGAGAGGATGTACAGGCTGGAGCGGGGAAGCCTGCCCTGGATTTCGTGGATGGGCAGGCACAGTCTCCTTCTTTATATGCTGCATCAGCCGTTGCTTTATGGATGCCTGTCTATAGTGTTCGTCCTTCTATCCTGAAATCTTGTGGAGGTTCCCGTACTCTGCGTAGAAGCGGGTGGAGTCCTCATTTCGAGGGCGATTTGCAGGCTGCTTTTGTCTCACCTGTGGAAAGACAGGAAAAAGGCGCTTTTCCGTCTGTCCGGGGAAGCGTTTTTTGCTCTGCTGCGTTCGGATGCCATTCATCCGCCTAAGAGGAGAGTGGAGATTTTGAAAAAATATCTCATGTAAAAGTCTTGACGAAATGGATGTGATTAGGTATATTAAACATAAGTTAGATAATTCTAACAGAAAGGAGACTTATGAGCGCAGATACATTTGAAATCGTACAAAGATTAAATCCCCAGGCGTTGGAGACGCAGATCCTCCTCCAGTGTGCCCCGGTAATCAGCGGGCTGAAGGTTGCGAATCTTTTAATTATCCCCCGGGAAAGTGAAGAGAAAGCGAGGACGATTGTAAAGGGAACCCACCTGTCAGCGGTATGTCTGGCGCACATGGACAAGAAGGTGACCATGCTTTTGTATCGGGAACAGTGGCTGAAAGATTATTTGCAAGAAGAGGAAGTGAGAAATCTTCTCTCAGACACAGGATGTCATGAGAAGGGGTTGTATGAGATTTTGCACTATGTCAAGAAAAAATATGCCGGGTTCTTAGAAAAAAAAGGAGAATTCCCCCATGAGCTTGGCCTTCTTCTCGGATATCCGGCGGAAGATGTCAAAGGCTATATGGACAACAAAGGAAGGAATGCGCTTTGTACGGGGTATTGGCAGGTGTATGCCGATCCGGTTTCAAAAAAGAATCTGTTTCGTAAGTTTGAACAGGCAAAAGAAAGTTTGATTCGCTCTGTATCCGGAGGAAGGAATATTTGCGAAGTCATTCAATTAGCAGGAGGATGAACAGATGGAAAACGTATATGTGGTATATTGGTCACAGACAGGCAACACAAAGGAGATGGCGGAAGCAGTGGGAAGAGGCATTGAGTCCGCAGGAAAGAAGGCGAAGGTGCTGGAAGTCGGGGAGACGTCCGCAGAGGAATTGAAAAATGCGAAGGCCTTTGCCCTTGGCTGCCCGGCCATGGGAGCGGAAGTGCTGGAAGAGATGGAGATGGAACCTTTTGTGGAAGAGGTGGAAGGATTTGCTTCCGGAAAGACTGTTCTTTTGTTCGGTTCTTACGGCTGGGGTGACGGACAGTGGATGAGAGACTGGGAAGAGAGAATGAGCGGTGCGGGAGCAGATGTGTTAAATGGAGAAGGATTTATCTGCCAGGAATTGCCGGATGAGACGGCAGTAAAAGAGTGTGAATCTCTGGGAAGCCAGCTTGCTCAAATCTAGGAGAAAAACATGAATTATTGAAAATATTTCTCAATTAAGTTATTGACAACTTATAAAAATTAGAATATACTAACTGCGTAATGAAAAAATGTTTCAACACAGGGCAGAAGGCGGGGATTCCTACGGATTGCCCGCCCTTTGTTTGCAGCGCAAGTCCGGCAGGCGACATCATGTCTTGTGTGAAGTGTCGCTTGTCAGGCTCAGGAGCGTGGAATATGGCAGCAAACCATGTTCGTGGGTGAAGGTTGAGAAGAAGAATGGAAAGCGGAAGGGAGAAGGTTTTTAGCCTTTTGCTTTCGGAGAAAAGGAGGATGGGATGATGCCCCTTACCATGGCAAATTTGGGAGAAAAAAATATTATCAAAAGACTTGGAGGAAAGGAAGAGACACGCAAATTTTTGGAGACTTTAGGATTTGTGCCCGGTGGAGAAGTTACGGTAATCTCAGAAATCGGCGGCAATATGATTGTGAATGTCAAAGATTCCAGGGTTGCCATCGGAAAAGACATGGCGAACAAAATTATGGTGTAGATTCTTTATCGCATGGGCGGGAAGTTCATGCGGCATGACGGAACTCCCGGTTTGAGTTTCATGGAAGAGAGCGGCATCATAAGGAATCCTTTGGATTCTTCTTTCAAATAAAAAACAGGAGATGAATGATTATGGAGAAAACATTGCGGGAAGTGAAAATTGGCGAGACAGTCACCGTAAAGAAATTGACAGGTGATGGTCCGGTGAAGCGCAGAATTATGGATATGGGCATTACCAAGGGTGTGGAAGTATACGTGAGGAAAGTGGCACCGCTGGGAGACCCGGTGGAGGTCACGGTTCGAGGGTATGAGCTGTCCCTGCGGAAGGCGGATGCCGGGATGATTTTAGTTGGATAAATTTTTTTGACCTTTTAGTTAGGCTATGCTAATTACAAGTAGAAGACATCAATAATAAACAGACAGACAAAACATAAGTAAGTCTTACATTTATGTGTGAAAGGAAGTATGAAAATGTCATTAAAAATAGCGTTGGCGGGAAATCCGAACTGCGGAAAAACTACCTTATTTAATGCGCTGACCGGATCCAATCAGTTTGTCGGAAACTGGCCGGGAGTGACTGTGGAAAAAAAGGAAGGGAAACTAAAGGGACATAAGGACGTGGTGATCATGGACCTTCCGGGAATCTATTCCCTGTCCCCGTATACATTGGAAGAAGTGGTGGCAAGGAACTATCTTATCGGGGAAAAGCCTGACGCCATCCTGAATATCATCGACGGAACCAACATGGAGAGAAACCTGTATTTGTCCACCCAGCTTATGGAATTGGGAATTCCGGTGGTGATGGCCGTCAACATGATGGACATCGTCAGAAAAAACGGTGATAAAATTTACATAGATAAGCTGAGCAAGCGTCTGGGATGTCCGGTGGTGGAGATTTCCGCCTTAAAAGGAACGGGTATCAAAGAGGCGGCGGAGAAGGCTGTTGCCGCAGCGAAAAAGAATAGAGTGTCGGCGCCGGTACACGCTTTTGATGAGCTGGTAGAAGGTGTGATTGCGGATGTGGAAGCCCTGCTTGGAAATGAGGTGCCGGAGGGACAAAAGCGGTTCTTTGCAGTGAAACTGCTGGAAAAAGATGATAAAATCGGAGAGCAGATGGACAGATTTGTGGATGTCTCCAAGTTCATTGATGAGCTGGAAAAAGAGTTTGATGACGATACGGAAAGCATCATCACCAACGAGAGATATCATTACATTTCCTCCATCATTCACGAGTGTAGAACGAAAGCACAGGGGAAAAAACTGACCACCTCCGATAAAATTGATAAATTTGTGACCAACCGCTGGCTGGCGCTGCCAATTTTTGCGGCAGTAATGTTTGTAGTGTACTATG
>JAUNJG010000032.1 GCA_030533385.1 Eubacteriales bacterium
CGGAACACGAAAAACTCCACAATGCCAAACCGGCCATTCTGGCCTAACAATAAAAAAACGGTGCAGCCAAAGGCCACACCGTTTAGATGTAAGATCTTATTTATACAGTTCAACCATTCTCTGAAGTTTCTCAAAACGAGCTTTCGCAGCTTCTTCAGACTCTTTGAACAGTCTTTCTGCTCTTTCTGGGAATGGTTTCACCAGACGGGTATAACGAGCCTCATTATTCAGGAAATCCTGATAGGAGCCGTCGCCCTCTTTTGATGTCAAGGTAAATGGATTCTTTCCTTCCGCTTTCTTAGCCGGGTCGAAGGAGAAGAGGTTCCAGTATCCGGCCTTAACAGCCTTCTTCATCTCATCCTGACAGTGGTTCATTCCACCCTTGGCAATTCCGTGAAGCTCACATGGAGCATATCCGATAATCAGAGATGGTCCGTTATATGCTTCTGCCTCTGCAATACATTTTACAGCCTGGTTAGGGTTAGCACCCAGAGCAATCTGTGCAACGTATACATAACCGTAACTCATTGCAATCTCTGCCAGACTCTTCTTGCCGATTTCTTTTCCGGCAGCAGCGAACTGACAAACCTCACCGATGTTAGAAGCCTTGGAAGCCTGTCCACCTGTGTTGGAGTACATCTCGGTATCAAATACCATCACGTTCACGTTCTCACCGGAAGCCAGCACATGGTCAAGTCCACCGAAACCGATATCGTATGCCCATCCGTCACCGCCGAAAATCCATACGGATTTTTTGGAAAGATACTGCTTCTTATCCAGAACGTCAGCAGCGTCCGGACATCCCGCAGCCGCAGCCTTCTCCACCTCTGCAATCAATGCCTTGGCAGCAGGTGCGTTCTCCTTCGTCATTTCCTTCGTTTCCATGAACTTATCGAAGGCAGCCTTGAACTCAGCGGTAGCCTTGTCAGAAGCAGCCATCTTCTCTAATTTGGCAATCGCCTGATCACGAAGAGTCTTCTGTCCAAGATACATACCAAAACCATGCTCTGCATTATCCTCGAACAGGGAGTTCGCCCATGCAGGACCCTGTTTGGAATCTTTGTTTACTGTGTATGGACAAGTTGCAGCAGGTCCACCCCAGATGGAGGAACATCCTGTTGCATTGGAGATGTACATCTGCTCTCCGAACAACTGTGTAATCAAACGAGCGTAAGATGTCTCGGCACATCCTGCACAGGAACCTGAGAACTCCAACAATGGCTGGTTGAACTGAGAACCTTTTACGGTAGTATCAGCCGGAGCGCCCGGTTTCTTTCCTACGCTTGCTACCAGGTAATCAAATACCGGCTGCTCTGCCGCCTGAGATTCCTGTGGAACCATCTCGATGGCATTGGTAGGACAAACTGTGATACACTCTCCACATCCCATACAGTCTAATGGAGATACACTCATGGTATATTTATATTCGCTTGCTTTTGGCTTGGTATCTGCCAGCTTGATGTTGGCAGGAGCTGCCTTTACTTCCTCTTCACTTAACATGAACGGACGAATGGTAGCATGGGAACATACAAACGCACACTGGTTACACTGAATACATTTCTCTGCATTCCACTCCGGCACGGTCACGGCTGTTCCACGTTTTTCGTATGCGGAAGCGCCCAGCTCAAACTGACCATCTGCAATATCCTTAAATGCGGATACCGGCAGGCTGTCTCCATCCATCAAACTGATAGGATTCATCAACTCTTCTACCATCTTCACAGTAGCAGGATTTCCGGAAAGTTTTGCAGCAGGAGCATCTGCTTCCGGATTTGACCAGGAAGCCGGAATCTCTACTCTATGCACGGCATCCACACCAGCGTCGATGGCCTTATAGTTCATTTCTACCACTGCGTCACCCTTCTTGCCGTAGGATTTCTTTGCGGCAGCCTTCATGAACTCAACCGCCTCATCGATAGGCATGATGTTCGCCAATTTAAAGAATGCAGACTGCAAGATGGTGTTGGTACGTTTGCCCATACCAATCTCGATAGCCTTGTCGATGGCGTTGATGGTGTATAACTGAATGTTGTTGTCTGCGATGTATTTCTTTGCAGCCGCAGGCATATGTTTGTCCAGTTCCTCATCTGACCACTGGCAGTTAATCATGAACGTTCCACCCGGTTTTACATCCTGAACCATCTTGTAGCCCTTCACGACATAAGATGGATTGTGGCAGGCAACGAAGTCAGCCTGATTGATGTAATACGGGCTTCTGATTGGGTTGTCACCAAAACGAAGGTGGGAAATGGTGATACCACCTGTCTTTTTGGAGTCATACTGGAAGTATGCCTGAATGTATTTATCTGTGTGGTCACCGATAATCTTGGTGGAGTTCTTGTTGGCACCAACAGTACCGTCTCCGCCCAGACCCCAGAACTTACATTCTACAGTACCAGGAGCAGAAGTAATCGGAGCAGGTTTCACCTCCGGCAGGGACAGGTTGGTTACGTCATCCACAATACCGATAGTGAAACGAGGCTTCGGAGCATCCTTCTTCAGCTCTGTGTACACAGCGAACACGGAAGACGGCGGTGTATCCTTGGATCCCAAACCATAACGTCCTGCTGTCAGAACGACGTCATTAAGACCCGCTTCACGAAGCGTGGTAGCCACGTCAAGATATAATGGGTCGCCCAGTGCGCCCGGCTCTTTGGTACGGTCAAGAACCGCAACCTTTTTGGCTGTCTCCGGAAGTACCTTTAACAGGGATGCAGATACCCATGGACGATACAGACGAACCTTGATAAGACCAACTTTTTCACCAGCCTTTGTCAGGTAGTCGATCACTTCCTCTGCCACGTCACAGATGGAACCCATGGCGATGATGACACGGTCTGCATCCGGAGCGCCATAGTAGTTAAACAAATCGTAGTTTGTACCAAGTTTTTCATTAACCTTTGCCATGTATTTCTCTACAACTGCCGGCAAAGCATCATATACGGAGTTACAAGCCTCACGATGCTGGAAGAAAACGTCTCCGTTTTCGTGAGAACCGCGCATTGCCGGTTTTTCCGGATTCAGCGCATGCTCACGGAACGCTTTCACGGCATCCATGTTGCACATTTCTTTTAAGTCAGCGTAATCCCATTTTTCAATTTTCTGAATTTCGTGGGAAGTGCGGAATCCGTCGAAGAAGTTGATGAACGGAACTTTTCCCTCAATAGCTGCCAGATGCGCTACCGGACTTAAATCCATCACTTCCTGTGGATTGGTCTCTGCCAGCATGGCAAAACCGGTCTGACGACACGCATAAACGTCACTGTGATCACCAAAAATGTTCAGGGACTGCGTAGCAACGGTACGAGCAGAAACATCAAACACGCAAGGAAGCTGTTCTGCTGCGATTTTATACATATTAGGGATCATCAGAAGAAGACCCTGAGATGCTGTAAATGTTGTAGTGATTGCGCCTGCTGCCAGGGAACCATGCACTGTTCCGGCCGCACCTGCCTCGGACTGCATTTCGCTTACTACAACCTGATTTCCAAAAATGTTTTCCTGTCCTGCCGCTGCCCACTGATCAATGGAGTCAGCCATAGGACTAGATGGTGTAATAGGATAGATTGCTGCAACGTCTGTATAAGCATAAGCTACATGAGCAGCAGCGGTATTTCCATCCATGGACTGTTTTGCTCTAGGCATTGAATATTCCTCCTTAAAAGTTAAAGATGTGGTTGATAATTCGACATAATATTATCATTTTTTTTTAAGTATGTAAAGCTTATTCACCCATGTTTGTATACAAATACAAAATTATACCACAAAAAATTCCACTATGCCAAATTTCAACCTTTATAGTTCAATTAACAGAATATTAATATTATATTTTATATAAAATATTGGTTTATCTTGATATAAAATATGTTAATTCTCCACTTTCTCTGCCATAAAGTAAGGAAAACAGTAGTACCCAAAGCAAAAAAGTACTATTCTTTTGAATAAAAAGACAAATATAACCAAAATAAGGAATGTGTCCGGTCACCTGCCCGACAATCTGCGCCCTGTCAATCCGACATCCATCCTCCCTCTCATTGGCATCCCCCTTGGTCACATACCTCTCATACCCTTCCTGTTTCGTCCTGCCCACAATTCTGTGGGTGACGCACATAGGCTGTCCATGATACATAACGTAAAAGGCAATGATATCTCCCTCTTCATACTCCTCCTTTTCTTTTACAAATAAAAGGCTTCCCTTTTCAATGACCGGCTGCATACTGTCAGAAATCTCGTAGTATATCTGTCGTCCGGATAAAAACGCTGTACCGGATAAAAAAAAGATACCGAAACAAAAACCCCAGAAGATACCGAACATCCATCGGATCCCCTCCCGAATTACTCCATAAGTGTGACTCATACTATCATTGTATGAAAATGGGACAGGCAATATAACCACATCCGCACCCTCGCCTCTGAACCCTCCACAGACAAACAGTCCTGACATCGCCTCGCCTTTTTAGGAACATCCCGTCTAGGATATGGCATTTCCCATGCAGCTTTCTATGGAGACCACCGCCATCCCAAGGCTTAGACAGGGGCCGAAGGGGAAAGAATCCTGCTTCCGGTCTTTTGAGAAGAATATATCCCTAAATAGCAGGAAGCATCCATAAAGCCCGCCCAGGACAAATCCTATCTCCGCCGCCCGAAAGTTTCCCTTCCACCCTAAAAACATTCCTCCCGCCGCCATCAGCTTAATATCTCCTCCTCCGAAGCCTCCCCGGGTCATCCAGGCAATCATCGCCATCGGGACACTCACCGCAAACACACCCCCTATCCTCTCCAACATGGAAGGTTCTTTTATCGTCATCATGGCAGCCACGCCGAGGAGAAATACCCCTGCGTTTTGTCTGTCTCGAATCTTTCCCGTCTTTATGTCCCCATAAGAGATTGTCGCCAGCTGTACCAGAAAAAACAAGGTGAGAACCTTCTGCATCCACTCACTCCTTCCATTCTTTTCATCAGACTATCTAATTTCCATCTGCATTCCACTCCCGCTCACGACATCCCCTCCCCTGCCGATTGATGCAGTCTTCCTCTTATACCTTCTTTCACGCAAACACGCATTACCGCACGCCCATCACATCAACCGCTTCCCATCTCAGTCTTCCTCTTATACCTTCTTCCACACAAACACGCATTGCTGCGGCGCCCATCACAGTCTCCATCTTATTCCCTCTCCCTCCTGCATAGACACGAACGATTACAAGACTTATTATATCACCTCTCTTTTTTATTTCAACCATTTTTTTACATTTTTTATTTATTTTTACATTTTTATTGCCCCGACACATTTTTGCGGCGTCATCCGGACGATGCCAGTTTTCACGCCAGTCAGACAGAAAACATCAATTTCTGATTACAAAGCCCCTTTCCGCAGAAACTGTACCAAAAAAAGGCCATGCATTTTGTGCATGACCCCTTCTTTACAACTCGAAGTATTTTATCCAAAAACCATCCTCGGCTTTTTATCTTCACTCCGCCGTTGTTGACGGCTGCTCCGAAGCCGCCGTCGTTTCTTCGCCGGAGCTTCCTCCTCCAACCTGCGTCGTCGCTGCCGCCGCCGCATGTTCTTCGTAGGTTTTAAAATAGAGATTGGAACCATCATCTTTTACCTGGTCTGTCTGAAAATATAAATATTCATGAGCCTGCGGATTCAACACTCCGTCAATGGCTTCCAGACTTGGGTTACAAATCGGCCCCGGCGGCAGGCCTTTCTTTTTATAAGTATTGTAAGGAGAGTCCACCTCCAGATGGGCGTACAGCACCCGATCCACCCCGTACATTCCTTCCGACAGCGCATACACCACCGTAGAATCAAACTGCAAATACATATTTTGTGCCAGGCGATTGTTAATCACTCCCGCCACCGTCGGATATTCTTCCACCCTCTCCGTCTCCTTTTGCACCAGGGAAGCTCTTGTTAGTACCTCCTCCACACTCATCCCCAGAGCAGCCGCCTTTTCCCGCCGCTCTGCCGTCATCTTCTTTTGGAACTCTTCTAAGATTTTATGAACAAGCTCCGCTCCCGTCATATTTTCTGACAGATAATAAGTATCCGGGAACAAATATCCTTCCAGCTGATAAAGCACCTGATCCGCTGCCGGAAGCTCTCCCGCCCATGCGGCGTCTCCCGCTGCCTGCCGCACCGCTGTCAAAAACTCTTCCGCCGGCATCACCTGCTCCCTTTCCAGCTTTCTGGCTATCATCGGCACCGAATACCCCTCCGGAATCGTGAAGCTTTTCTCTTTTTTCTGCGCTCCTCCGGTGGCCAGGGCGACGATGACATCTTCCATGCACATCCCGTCATTGAGCAAAAACTCCCCGTAGCGAAGTTTTCCTCTATACTCGGAAAAATACATCTTCAGATAAAAGACCGATTGATAACGAATCACCCCCGCTTCTTTTAAAAGTTTGCCCACCTGCTTTGTCGTACTTCCTTCCTCGATGACTACCACCACGTCATGTCCGTCCTCCGACTCAGTGCGGGTGTATTCTCTCCACATAGAGAAAGCAAAGGTCAGCGCCAAAGACAATCCGATAAAAATCAGCAGCAGTGCTCCCCTTGTGAGCAGACGAAACTTTCTTTTTGGCGCAGCCTGGCGAGAACGCTTTTTTCTTCCCTGTTCCTGTTCCGTCTCTATCTGTATTACCTGTTTGCTCTCTCCGGAAAATCCTTCTTTCGCAGCGCTCCCTCTCTCATCCACCGTGGCCTGTCCGTCATCCCCGACACTTTTTTTCTCTCCCGAAGGCATTCTCTCTTGCTCCTGATGTACGATTTCTTTTACTTCCTTCGTGCTTTCCTTCGTTTTTTTTCTCAACCTTGTCACCTCCCTGTACCGTCTCCTACATCCGTCTCAAATCCTCGTTATTCCCCATGGCAATGATGATATCTCCGCCGCCCAGGACTGCGTCAGGATTCGGAAAGCTGTCCAGACTGTCTTCCCTGCGCACAGCCACAATATTCAGATGGTATTTCCTTCTAAAGTCCAGCTCCCGGATAGTTCTGCCAATCCATTCTTCCTTCACCGCCATCTCCACCAGACTGGAACTGGAATCCAGATTAAACACATCCAGATAATTTCCGGCCATCAGCTTCGCCAGCCTGGCTCCCATATCCTTCTCCGGAAACACTACCTTGTCCGCTCCTATCTTTTCCAGCACCTTTGCCTGCACATCCGTCTCCGCTTTTGCCACCACATAGGGTACCCCCATTTCCTTGACGAGAATGGTCGCCATCACATTGGCTTCCATATTTTCTCCGATGGCAATGACCGCCCCGTCCATCTTCTCAATGCCGACGGACCGCAGAGCCTCTTCTTTCGTCACATCAAGTTCCACCGCATAGGTCACTTCCGAAGAAATGGCTCCCACCAGCTCCTTTCGCCGATCCACCGCCAGCACCTCCATGCCAAGCTGTGCAAAAGTACGGGCCACACTCATCCCAAAGCTGCCAAGCCCTAAAACCGCATAACTTTTCTTCATCATATCCTCCGTTTCTCCGCCTTTGCCGACGGCAACAACCATCCTGTCCCTGCTCTCTTGTCATCTCTTTTCAGTCCTTATCCCAGCATGATATTCTCTTCCGGAAAATGAACAAAATCATCACTCTGTCCCTTCGATAAGAATGAGGCTGCCAGCGTAATCGGCCCGATGCGGCCAAGATACATCATCACGCAAAGAATCAGTTTCCCCGGCACATGAAGCATCGGCGTCAAATCTTTACTCAATCCCACCGTGCCGATGGCAGACATCGTTTCATAAGATATTTTCATAAAATCCGCATCCTCAACACAACTGAGGAGCATGGTCATGACAATCCATATAGTAAGACTGAGCATAATCACCGCCAATCCCTTTTTTACATTGCTATCAGAAATGCTCCTGTGGAACACCCTCGTCTCCTCTCTGCCCTTCACCGCCGCCATGACGGCGCAAAGTACCATGGCCACCGTGACCGTCTTTACACCGCCGGCAGTACCGCCCGGAGAACCGCCGATGAACATCAGCAGCATACAAAAGACGGAAGTATCATCCTCAAGAGCCGACTGAGAAATCGTAAAAAAGCCTGCCGTCCTCGTCGTCACCGACTGAAACAGCGCCGCCAGAAATTTCTGCGGCACACTGAGCATACCGAGCGTCTCCGGATTATGAAACTCGCAGAGAAAAACTACGATGGTTCCTGCCAATATACAGACAAACGTGGCTATCAGCACCATTTTCGTATGAAGACTCATCCGGCTGATTAGAAGCCGCAGGGGAATCTTCTTCTCTCTTCTCCCTCTGAGCAGTGCAAGAATCTCCCACCATACCAGAAATCCAAGGCCGCCCAGTATAATCAACACCATGGTGACGATATTCATCCATACATTCTCCCTGTAGACAGAAAGGCTGCTGTTTCCCATGGTATCCATGCCCGCATTGCAGAAGGCAGATACCGATAAAAAGACTGCATCCCAGACGCCTTTCCTCCCATTTTTCGGCACGAGCACCATCATGTAGCAGGCCGCTCCCGCCAGCTCCACAAGCAACGTTCCCCGCACAATTTTAGATATCATATGGCTGACGCCGTACATGGAATTCCATCCGTAGGCCGCCTGAATGAGCATCCGGTTTTTCAGGCCGATTCTGCGATGAAACACCAACATGAACGTCATGACGGAAGTAACCACACCAAGGCCGCCCAGCTGTATCAGAATCAAAATTACGCCCTGCCCAAACAAACTCCAATCATCCGCCGTACTGACAACGGTAAGGCCGGTGACACAGACGGAGGTAGTGGCGGTAAACAAGGCATCCACCAAAGAGGTGGCCGTCCCCTTTGCCGAAGATACCGGGAGTACCAACAGGAAAGTTCCAAGAAAAATCAGAAGCAGGAATCCAACGGAAATTACCGGTGCCGGTCGAAAGCTATTCGATTGTTTTTTCCTGCTCCTCCAGTCTACCTTCATCCTTCCTTTTCCTCCTCCATCTACCTTTTTCTCCTTCCTTTCTGGAAATGATCAAATAAAATGTCGGCATCATCAACAAACATAACAGCGTGGAGGCAACCAGACCACCCACAATGACCAGCCCCATCCCCTGCATCATCTCGTTGTCGCTTCCCACAATCATGGGAATCATGGCGAGAATAGTGGTGAGGGTCGTCATCAAAATCGGGCGCAGACGAATTTTTCCTGCCTCCACCAGCGCATCTTCCAACGACCGTCTTTCCTTCTCCTGATTGATAGTATCCACCAATAAGATTCCGTTATTTACCACGATACCCATGAGCATCAGAAATCCCATCATGGATACCATATTTAAACTGCTTCGACTTAAAAACAGAAGCAAAAAGGAACCGATGAGAGAAAACGGGATACAGGTCATGACCATGATAGAAAATCTCGGCGATTCAAATTGCATGGCCATCACCAGGAACACAAGGAATATGCCGGCAAGAATCGCCCGGAAAATTATGCCCAGATTTTCATTCATGGTATCGGTCATCATGGATGTTCCAAGACTTACCCCCTCCGGATACTCCATCTCCTGAGACTTTTTGGTAATCTCTCCGGCCGCCTGCTGCTTTGCCTCACCGGACACGGTGGCCGAGATGGTCACCTGATATCTTCCATCCGCCCTCTGGATCATCTGAAGCTGCTCATCATACTCCAAGTGGGCAATCTCGCTGAGCATCGTTGATTTTCCCGTCTGCCCGGTGAGAGATTTTCCCATGAGCTGACCGACATTTTCATACATTCCATCAGGATAATTTAAGATAATATCATACTCTTTCCCGTCTTTTTCCATATTGGCCGCCGTCACTCCGGTGAGAGTGGAATATAAATCCGCCGCCACCATCGCCGGGGACAAGCCCGCATGGGCAGCCTTCATCGGATCCACCACCACATGGGCCGTGGTCTTTGCATCTGCCGCATCGGAGCTGACATGGATCACCCCCGGTGTATCCCGCATCATCTCCTCCACCTGAAAGGCTCCGTCAGACAACGCTTCTAAGTCATTTCCCGTCAGCACCACCTGTACCTGGTCTGTGGCGAAGGAACCCATGGATCCGCTGTCTCCTCCCGAAGCTTCCACAAAAACGTCCATGTCCGTCCACGTTCCCAGTTTTTTTGTATACTCTTCCACCGCTTTTTGAGAACTCCGTTTACAATCCTCCACGGCATAGGCAGACAGCACTGCCTGATTATTGGCAATGGAAAGGCTGTAATTTTCAAAATTAGCATCTCCCGCTACCATTTCTTCTATACCTGCCACCCGGCTGTCCATCTCTGAGAGCTTCGTTCCCGACCGGAAATCAGCTGTAATTTTTATGCTTCCATCATAGGTTACGGGCATCAACTCGAAGGGAAGGGAGGAAGCCAGAAAAAAGGTAATCACCAAAAGTCCAACGCTCACGGCCAGTGTCGTTTTCTTTCTATATAGAAGACGACGAAGCAATCTGTCATATCCTCCTTTTGTCTTATCCAAAATAAGATTGATTCGACTCTCCCTCTTCTCTCTGGGGCGTACCCTCGTAAACATCAACGGCGTTATACACAAGGCGGAAATCAGAGAGGAGAGCATAGCAAACACAATGATATATCCAAGCTGGCCAAACATCTGTCCCACCATCCCTTTCATAATGCTCAAAGGAAGATAGACCACGATGGTAGTCAAAGTAGAAGCAGCAATGGACAGCATAACCGTCTCTGTGCCCCGGACGGCCGCCTCCACAAAATCATCACATTCCTCCTTGATGCGAAAACAGCTTTCCAGCACCACGATGGAATTGTCCACGATCATTCCGATGGCAATGACCAGAGCGCCGGTGGTAATTATGTTCATGGAAAAGCCCATGAGATACATGATAACCAAAGTCGCCAAAATGGAGAGCGGCATGGAACTTCCCACAATCAGACTTGCCTTCCAATCCCCGAAAAATAAAAACAGCACCGCCATGGCAAGGATGACGCCTAAAACGAGAGTCTGAAGCACCGAGGACAAAGAAGATAAAATCTCCGCTCCCGAATCATAGATAATTTCAAATTTTACGCCGGGATCCGATGCTTCCAGCTTTTTTATCACCTTTTTTATGCTTCTTGTCACCTTCACGGTGGATGCGCTCTGATTTTTCGTCACCCCCACCGTCACGTTATCCTGTCCATTATAACGGCTGATGCTCTCCGGTTCCTTGGAGGCGAAGGAAATGTCCGCCACATCTCCCAGCGTAATCAGAGAACCGGTAGCGGTAGTCAGCGTCGTCCTCTTTAAATCTTCCAGAGACAAAAAACTGTCGCTGGCACTGACGCTGACATCCTGAGAGCCTGCCGTCACCGTTCCCGCCGGTATATTATAGTCCGCTGCACCGACAAAGGAGGCAACCGAATTGATATTTAATCCATATTGATTTAACTTTTGCTCATCAAGCTGCACCCGGATGAAATTTTCCGCCCCGCCGGTTACCGCCACCTTCGCCACATTGCTGACAGATTCCAGCTGGGGAACCATGTTATCTTCTATATAGGCCATCATGTCCGAGGAACCGTCATTGGTAACAGAGATGGTCATCGTATCCATGGCGTTGACGTCCATCTGCATGATGACCGGCTCCCTGGCGTCCTCCGGCAAATCCAAAGCATCCAGGGCTGCCGATAAATCCGTGTAGGCATCGTTCATATCCTGCTCATAATTGTAGGTAAAGGCCACTATGGAATAATTTTCATAGGAGTAGGACATATAGCTTTCCACGCCGCTTAAAGATGCCCCGGCATCTTCGATTTCTTTGGTAATCAACGCGTCAATGCTATCCGGGTCCGCTCCTGGATAGACGGTGTTTACCAGCATCATGGGCATCTGTATGTCAGGAATCAATTCCAGATTAAAATTAAACAAACTGGAAAGGCCGAACACCACAATGCCCAGCACAACCAGTGCCGTGGAAACCGGCCGCCGCAATACAAGTTTTGTCAGATTCATTATACTTCCTCCCGCTTACTCTTCATCATCCTGCACCACAGCGCCATTTTCACTCTCTTCTTCTGTACCTTCTGTACCCTCCGCAATCTCTGCGCCATTTTTCAGTCCTGCAGCCCAGGAAACAATGACTCTGTCCCCTTCCTCCAGTCCACTTTCAATGGCCATACTCTCTTCATCATACAATCCGGGCACCACGTCGGTGCGCACCGCCTTCCCGTCTTGCACGCAATATACATAGGCCTGATTGTTTTCGTAGTAAACTGCATCATAAGGAACCAGAACTTCTTCCTCCGAGGCGGCCGTCACCACGGAAAGCGCCACGCTGACGCCGGTGGCCGGCATATTTTCCCCGGAGAACAGCTGGGCTTCCACCTGGAACAACCCTTTTTGCGCATCCACTGCCACCGCCACTGATGAGATGGTTCCTCTCAATATTTTTCCGTTATGTTCCGCCTCCACGGCGTCTCCCACCTGCAAGAAATTCCGAACATTCTCCGGCACATAAAAGGTGACAAGGATGCTGTCACTCCCGGCGATGACAAAAGCCGGCATCCCCGTTCCCGCCATCTCATTGGCCGTCACGTTCACCGCCTCCACCACACCGTCTATCGGTGCTTTCACAGTACAAAGCTCCTTTTGATATTCCGCTGAATCCACTCCCACCTGAGCGGAGCGAATCTGCGCATCATACACCGCATCAGAGCTACCACCACCCGAAGGCTGAGACTTTTTTGCCGACTTCAAGCTGCTTTTGGTGCTTTTAATCTGTGTCTTTAATGTCTCCACGGAACTTTTTAAGGTGGCAATGCCACTCTCAGTCTCCCCATAGGAACCAGATGCCGCCGTATAAGCCTTCTCAGCATCCTCCACATTTCCTTTCAGCGAGTTTAATCCTGTATCACTCAAATATTCCACGGTCAGGCCGCTGCTGTTTAGCGCGTTCGCCAGAGCCGCAGCCCCCTGGGCTTTCTCCGCAGCTGCCCCATCTTCGCCTGCCGCCGTCATGGCCGCCGTCAGCCCCGCCGTAGTCTGACAGTCAGGATTTGCCGTCAAAAACGCCTTGTAGTTTACATAAAGCGTCTCAGCTGTTTTATATTTCGTTTTGGCCGCCGTCAGCCCCGTCTGCGCCTGCTCCATCGCCGTCTTCAGCTGACCCTGGGCATCTTTCAGCTCCTCCATCTGCTTTTTCGCCTTCTTTAAGGACTTTTCATAGGCATCCAGAGTATCTTCCAGGGTGGTAATGCCGGACTTTGATTGTTCTTCCGCCATCTCCTGCTGTTCCTTTGCCGCCTTCTTCCCCGCCCTGGCGCTGGCCACGGCCCCTTTTGCACTGTCCACAGAAAGCTGAGCCGCCGTATCATCAAACTGGCAAAGCAAGTCTCCTTCCTTGACCCGGTCCCCCTCTTTCACATAGACCTTCGTGACGGTCCCTGATGCCATAGGAGTCACATTGACCGCCTCATTGGGAGACACCACTCCCATGTATCTTCCCTTTATCTCCAGCCGTCCCGGCTCCGCCGTCTGCACATCCACATGGATGGCCGTCGACATCTTTTCCGCCTTCGTACTGCCGCAGCCCGTGAGCAATCCAACCATCACCGATGCACCCACGACTGCCGCCAGACACCTTTTTTTCATCCTCTTCAACTTCATTCCCCTTTCTTTCCTCAAATTATCCATCTGCCTCATTTTCACTAATCAACCTATTCTACCTGTTCTAACAGAACCATCCTTCCGCCCGGGTGTCTTCTGTCCTTTACCTCCCTGTGCGAGCCAGACAGACGGGTAGTATCCGAACACACCTGAGCGAGCAGATATTCCCCACCTGTCTGCCTATTGCTTCATACACTGCAAGCACAGTGTTCATCCGCCCAGAAAGTGTCTTCGTTTCAATAGTTGATTATAGCAAATCAGAACCGGGTTGTCCAAAAAGAAATCTTTTGCTTTTCATTTTCCCCCAATCAAAAAAGGACGCTAAAACCTCCTGCACAAATATGACGCTGCACGCAAAAAAACTGCCGCTCTCAACGAACAACAGTTTTACCCACATTACAATATGAAGGAGCAATCTCCTTTTATGACACGATCACCTTTAAAAACAGCGAAGGACTCCCGCCGATATCATTCCCGCCAGCAGAATACCTCCCAGAATATCACTCGGATAGTGGACATAGAGATACATCCTTGAAAATGCGATGGCACAGGCCAAAAAAAGTGCGGCAAATCCGAAAAAACTGCCGCACGAAATCAGTATAAATGCCGAGACAAAAGAGGAGAGTGTATGCCCTGACGGAAAGGAGAAATCGGACGGATTTTTGATGAGCAGGTTTTCTTCAGCGATAAACCATGACGGACGCGGTCTTGCTACCATCGGCTTTAGCATCAGATTTCCCGTAATGACGCCCACTGTCAGACCGACAAACACCATCATGCCAGCCTGTTCATCATATCCTGAAAAATACATAACCGCCGCCAGCACAATCCACACGGCGCCGCAGTTGCCAAGCATAGTTATCTTCGGCATCACCGCATCCAAAAACGGACATCTGAACTTTTGTATAAGATTTAAGATATATATTTCCACAGTCTGCATCATAGACCTGACTCTCCTCTCCTCGTAAATCGGCACGACAATTCCTTCTGCCCCGTCAAAGACGGAGCATCAAAATTTACAACTCTCAGCCGTTCACCGTCCTCACCCTGGACATAAGCTCTCCGATATCCTGCATGATACCTTCCTCGTCCCCGGAAACTTCCTGCGCATATTCAATCACCAAATCCGCCTCCGGCGTAAGTTCCATCATGCAGTCCAGAAATCTGTCAAAATCCAGGCTGCCATCATGCAGTCTCTTATGGCTGTCATGTACTCCGTCATTGTTATGAAGGTGATATGCCACAATCTGCCCTTTCAGCTCCTCTATCAGTCGCCGCAAATCCCAGCCGTTTGCGTGAGCATGTCCGATGTCCACCAACACAGCATAATTTTCCTTTTTGCACAAATCAATGAATTCGTCCATGTCAAAGAGCATATTTTTCCTGTCCTTTACTCCTGCATTTTCTACGACGATCCGAATCCCGTCCCGACACAGCATCTCCTCGATGACTCTGTAATTTTCACAGGAGGTCTGAATCATCCGCTCTTTTTCCTCATCATGTACCACACAATTATTGTGATGAAAAACAAAATGGCTGCTGTTTAGCTTTTTGCAATATTTTGCCGTCTTTTCTGTGAGACGCATCGCCTCCTCGTATTTTTCACTGCCTTTTGGCGCAGAATGTTCTACCAGATGATACGGCCCATGAAAACAAATCGGTCTGTTTTCGAGATGAGGAATGCATGCGTTCAAATCGTCCTCAAAACCTTCTTTATGAAACAGCGGAAACAGCTCTACACCAAGAGTATCATAGGCCTCCAAATAAGGCATGATCTCTCCGAGTCCGCCCGCTCCACACATGTTTGTACTTATCAAAATCGCCATGACCACGTCCTCCTCACTGTGCAAAGGCATCCGGCAAGGTTCTTCTCAGATTCATGATCTCCTGCGGATAGCCAATTGATTTTTCTGTGTCCCTTCTGAAAATGTGCAGTTTCTCAAAGTCTATTTTTACATAGACTTTCTCACCCTGCATCGGGAAATTACCACTTGTGATGGCAATAAATTCCTCATTTCCTATTTCTACATACACGCCGTAACTATTTCCGTAATCCTCGACGTACTTGATCACGCCCTCCACGGAATCCTCTGTCTTTTTCGCTGACAATATCATATGTTCAGGACGCAGTCCCATATAAAGTTCCTTTGTACCACATTCCGCAATCAGTCTGCTCCACATATCAGGCAGCGCTATCTCTTTTCCCTGGAAATACAGTCTGCCCGCATCATAAGCCGCCTCCGATATATTCATGGACGGAGATCCGATAAACTTTGCACAAAATACGCTTGCAGGATGATTATATACATTCGACGGCGTGTCAACCATCTCCATATTTCCCTGATACATAATCGCAACCCTGTTTCCCACCGTCATGGCCTCTATCTGGTCGTGGGTGACATAAACAAGAGTCTGATGATATATTTCATGTATGTTGACAAGATTTTTCCTCGCTCTCAATCTCAGCTGCGCATCCAGGTTAGAAAGCGGTTCATCCAAAAGAAAATAGTCAGATTTCTTTACGACCGCCCGGGCCAACGCCACCCTCTGTCTCTGTCCGCCGGACAGTTCCTTCGGCTTGCGATCTTCCAGCCCCCCAAGTTCCAGCATCTTTATGGCATCTTTCAAACGTGTTTCTATCTCATTTTTATCTACTTTATTCGCTTTCAGGCCGTAAATGATGTTTTCCCTGACCGTCATATGCGGAAACAATGCGTAATTCTGGAACACCATGGAAACACCTCTGTCTCCACACTCCACTTCATTGACACATCTGCCACCCATATGTAAAGAACCGCTCGTTATCTTTTCCAGACCGGCAATCATGCGCAGCGTGGTAGATTTTCCGCAGCCGGAAGGGCCGAGCAGAATCAGGCGTTCCCCCTCCTTAATTTCCATATTCAAATCCTTCACAATGGTATTTTTCCCATAGGATTTACAAACATTTTCAAATACAATATTATTCATGAATTCCTCCGATTTATCCTTTAATGCCAGACATGGCAAACGTATTTATAATATATCTCTGGAATATGATATAGAGTGTCAGCGGTATGATCATCGTCATGACGGAGACCGCCATGGCTATCGTGAAATCAGTTCCTCCCTCCGAGCTGATGTACATCTGAAGCGCCAGAGAAAGGGTGTAATTTTCCTTTGTCTTCAGAATGAGCACAGGCCACACATACTCGTTCCAGGAATTGATAAAGAAGATGATTCCCGTTGAAATCACAGATGGACGCACGAGCGGGAGTATGATATCGCGCATGATTTTCATATGTCCGATTTTATCAAGCTTCGCCACCTCAATCAATGATTTCGGGATTCCCCTCATAGACTGTCTCAACAAAAATATTCCAAGCACGTCCGCCAGCTGAGGGAGCGCAACCCCCCATATATTATCCCGAAGTCCTATCTGAGAAATCAACAGGTAGTTCGGAATCATCGTCACGGTAAACGGAATAAACATGGTACTCAGCATCATGAAATATAAAAACGCCTTGCCCTTGTAATCAAAATATACGAGGGAATATGCCGCAAATATGCTGGTAAGCGTCTTAAAAATCGTCACCGTGGCCGCAATGAGAAATGTGTTGAGCGTAATTTTTGCAAAAGGCAGCTTTTGGAATACATGAATATAGTTTTCAAGAGTAGGGTTTCTCGGTATGATCTCAAAAACCGTATTGTATGCGTCCTGTGTCGTCTTAAATGAATTGGACAGCGCAAAAACAATTGGTATAAGCATCAAATATACTATGATAATCAGGAAAATATGCCATCCGATTTGCCTGTCGCTTTTCTGTTTAATTTTCATAGTACACTCCCTTCTCCACAAACTTAAATTCTAATATCAAGAGAATGATAAACAGCGCCATCGTCATGACAGACACAGCGGAAGACGTTCCCGTGCTGTATAAGGTAAATGCCTCATGGTAGGACATGTAAATCATGTTGGAGCTGGCATAGTTCGGTCCGCCCTGGGTAATGACCTTAATTGGCGTAAACACATACTGCATTCCCTGCACGATGGTCGTGATAAATACATAGATACCCGTTGCAGAACTCATCGGCAGCACAATATCCTTAAAAATCTTCCACATCGGTATGTTGTCAAGACGAGCCGCCTCGATGACTTCCTGAGATACGCCCGACACGCCCGCCAGTATGATGATGAAGTTATATCCAAAACTTTTCCATGTTGTGATGATACACAGAACAGCGATGACCCATCCCTGCGTTTTTGACCAGAACGGCATGGTAATCCCAAAATGTTTCGCAATGATTGCCACCGGCCCGGATATCGGATTTAAGATCCAGACATAAAGCATGGAGCCGACAACCAGCGATATGACACTCGGCAAAAAGAATGCCGATTTGTAAAAGCCGTGGCCTTTTTTCACGATATTTGATAAGATAAACGACAACACATAAGGTACAATGAAGTTAAATACCAAAAGTATTACGATGTAGAGCAACGTGTTCCCAAAAATTTTCCAGGTGTTCGGATCTGACAACACAGACACATAATTCGCAAGCCCTACAAATTCTTTTACCGGTTTTATCATGTTCCATTTAAAAAAGCTTAGATAGAGAGTGTAAAACATTGGATAAAACATAAACACCGTGAACATTACCAATGACGGTATCAGGAAGATATACCCCAGAACCGCCTGTTTCTTTTCTGTTTTGAGCATATTTTTTCCTCCCTGCAAAAAAACGACGTTTTAAAACGCCGTTTTTTTGCGTCGAATGTTTTTAGTTCGCCAGCAATTCGTTTATGCTATCCTGGGTTTTTGTCATTCCTTCCTGTGCCGAAACCTGTCCACCAAGAATCTGGTCTCTCATATCCAGGAGTTCTTGCTCCGCTTCCAGTCCCGCATCTCCCGGGAAGGCTGTCCATGGAACAACGTCTCCTATCTGTTCTACCGCCGCTGTCATCATATCATTTTCTGCGAGGAACGTTTTTAATCCATTCTCCGCCTCTGCGACATCATTTCTCGGAGGCACATAACCTGTACCCTTTGTCCATTCAGCCATTGCTTCCACGCTGTATAAATACTTTTCAAATTCCCATGCGGCAGCAATCTGCTCGTCATCCTGTGCTGTTATGGCGAGGAAACATCCGCCCGCCGGTATCTTTCTGTCTTTTCCTTCCCACAACGGAGATTTTACGGTTGCAGCCTCGAACTGCACACCTTCCTGAATAGAAGCGCGGCGTGCGATTGTCGTATAAAGCATCGCACAGTTTCCGTCAATAAAGCTCTGACATCCTTCGTCATTGGAAACGTGAAGGGCACTGCCGTCCGCTATCATGTCAGCCAGAAGCTGCATTGCCTCGATTCCCTCCGGAGAAGCAAAAGTGGCCTCCGCCTTTTCGCCGTCTTTTTTAATCATGGTTGCGCCGTTACTTTCTACCACTGCCTGCTGTGCCCAGAAATCTGCCGGCTCCTGCATATAAAAACCGTATTTTCCTGTCTTTTCTTTGATAGTTCTCGCAAACTCTGCAACCTCTGTCCAAGTTGTAGGACCATTTTCATCAAGCCCCGCCTCGCGGAACAAGTCTTTATTGATATAGAGTACAGGAGTACTCAGAGAATATGGAATACCTACCTGGCTTCCCTTTGAGTTTACGGCAAGATCCAAGACGCTTGGAAGGAACTTGTCCTCAAGGAAAGTGCTGTCCTCCGCATCAAATCTGTCAATTGCCTCCTGCGGCTCCACATATTCAAAGTTATTTGAGAAATAATCCAAAAATGCCCAGCCTATCTGTACCAATGCCGGATAATTTCCCGTAGCGGCTTCCGCCTGCAAATTCTGCATCAATCCCTTGTACATATCAGGATTATACTTTGCCACCACTTCAATATGGTCATTTGTCTCATTAAAATTTTTGACAAGCTCATCCACGGTGAGACCACCCTGCACCTCTGCGTTTGGATGCCAATACTCAATCACTGTTTTCTCACCCTGCGATGATGCAGTCTGTGAATCCTCCTTCGTCTGGCAGCCCGCAAGCGCTGTTACCATGCTCACAAGCGATAACGCCAATGCAATTATTTTCTTAAAGTTCTTTTTCATTTGTTTACCTCCAAAATTTTTTGCAACGTAATAGTACACTATAAAAAAGTTTCGTGCTATCAACAATAGCTAAAACTTTGGTAAGTTTTTTGTAAATTGTAGAAGATTTCCGAACATTCCCAAACACTGTTTAATCAGAAAAAATCATGGAATTTGCGTCCGAAAATGTCATTTTATACATATTTTATGTCATTTTTTAACCTTGTTCATCCAAAGGAAAAGACTCCGGAGAGATATCCCCAGAGCCTTTTCTTTCCTGTTTCTTTTGATTTGTTCGATTTTTTTCATGTGCCTGTTTCTGCGGCGACTTCCCGGCTTACACAAAAGCCTCTATAAAATTATTGACAAATGTAAAAATCAAAGTTCAAACGATAAGCATGGCGTCCCCGAAGGAAAAGAACCGATAGCGCTCCTTCACCGCCTCGTCATAGGCGGCAAGCACATGCTCCTTCCCGGCCAGGGCGGAAACCAACATGAGCAGAGTGGACTCCGGCAGATGGAAATTGGTAATCAACGCATCAATGGCCTTAAAGGTATAGCCCGGATAAATAAAGATTTCGGTATTCCCGCTGCCCGGATGGATGGTTCCGTCCGCATCCGCCACGGATTCCAGCGTGCGGGTGCTGGTGGTTCCCACAGAAATCACTCTGCCCCCTGCCTGCCTTGTGGCGTTGATGATGTCGGCAGCCTCCTTGCTCACATGATAATATTCCGAATGCATATGGTGTTCCAGCACATTTTCTACTTTTACAGGACGGAAAGTACCCAACCCCACATGAAGGGTCACCCTGGCAATATGCACCCCCATGTCTTCTATCTGTCCCAACAGTTCCTTCGTAAAATGCAATCCCGCCGTCGGCGCCGCCGCCGATCCTTCATATTTAGCATAAACTGTCTGATAACGATTTTTATCCTGCAATTTGTGAGTGATATACGGCGGCAGAGGCATCTGACCCAGACGGTCCAGCACTTCTTCAAAAATGCCCTCGTAGGAAAACTGCACCAGACGGTTTCCATCTGGCAAAACATCCAGAATCTCCGCTCTAAGCTCCCCATTTCCAAAGACAACTCTGGCGCCGGTGCGGCATTTTTTTCCCGGCTTTACCAGAGTTTCCCACACATCATTTTCTTTCCGCTTCAATAATAAAAGCTCAATTTTTGCCCCGGTATCTTCCCTGACCCCGATGAGCCGGGCCGGAATCACCTTTGTATCATTAATGACAAGGCAATCGCCGGGATGGAGATATTCCAACACATCCCGGAACGTCCGATGGCAAACTTCTCCTGTCTCCTTATGAAGCACCATAAGCCGGGAGGAAGAACGGTCTTCCAGAGGGTCCTGGGCAATCAGCTCCTCCGGAAGATCAAAATAAAAATCACTGGTTTTCATGGTCACGACCTTTTCCATCTCACTCATCAGCCTCTTATTTTCACTCCCATTTTTTCCAGTTCAGCAAGAATCTTATCCACTACTTTATTGACCTCCGCTGCTTCCAGGCTGCGCTCCGGTGAACGGAAGGTCAGGCTGAATGCCACGGATTTGTATCCTTCCTCAATCTGAGAGCCTTCATACACGTCAAAGAGCTGAATACTTTCCAGCAGCTTTCCTCCCTTTTCCTTCATGGCCTTTTCCATCTGGCCTACGAACACACCCTTTTTCGCCACCAGACTCAAATCACGATTGACTGCCGGATATTTGGCAACACCCTGATACTTTCTGTCAAAGGTTACTTTTTCTACCAGAGTCGGTAAATCAATGCCTGCCACATAGGCCTCACATTTCATGTCATAGTTTTCACAAACTTCCGGATGAACCTGTCCAATAAAACCGGCATAAACGCCATTCACATACAGGAGCGCCTGACGTCCCGGATGAAGGAACGGCTTATCCTGGGACGGTTCATACTGCACTTTTCCGGACAGACCCAGCTTCTGGAACAATTCCTCCAACACTCCTTTTAATAAGAAGAAATCGCAGTCACCGTACATACCAAAGGTCATTTTCTTTCTCTCCTCCGGCAGCTCCGTCAGCGGCAGCGCCTTCGGCAGATATACATTTCCAATCTCGTAAAGACGAACATTTTTATTCCGATGATTATAATTACCCGCCAGAGAGGTCAAAATACCATTGAGCTCGATGGTACGCATAATGCTGTAATCCTCACCCAGCGGATTGGAAATCACAATGGCGTTGCGAAGCACATCATCTTTCGGCAGCAGCAGCTTATCAAACACCTTCGGACTTTCAAAGGAGTAGCACATACTTCCGCAAAAACCGTTCTGCTCCGCCACATCCCTGGCAATCTCCTCTACTCTGGCACTCAAGGAAATTTTACCGATGGTAGATTCTCCCCTCGGCAGCGTTGTCGGAATATTGTCATAGCCAAAGAATCTGGCAACTTCCTCTGCCATATCCGCCGAGCAACGCAAATCCTGACGGAAGGATGGGATTGACAATGTATTCGTCTCCTCATCATAACCGATATCCAGACGTTTGAAATATTCCAACATCTGTGCCTCGCTAACCTCGGTGCCCAAAAGCTTATTGTATTTTTCCGGCTCGAACGGCAACGTTACCGCCGCCACCGGGTTTGGATATACGTCTTCCACACCACCGACAACCTCTCCGGCTCCCAGCTCTTCCACCAGCTGACAGGCACGATTGATGGCCTCCAGTGCATTCTCCGGATCTAAACCTTTTTCAAACTTGCCGGAAGCATCGGTTCTAAGACCGATACGTTTGGAGGAAAGACGGATGTTGGTGCCGTCAAAGGTGGCCGCCTCAAACAGCATGGTCTTAATTTCATCGGTGACCATGGAGTTTTCTCCACCCATGATACCGGCAATGCCAACTGGACCTTCCGCATCGTTAATCATCAGCACATCATGGTCTAACTGTCTCTCCTGACCATCCAGTGTAGTATAAACGTCTCCATCCGCCGCCCGTTTTACAATGATTTTTTTACCGCGAATCTTATCCAAATCATAGGCGTGCATTGGCTGTCCGTATTCTTCCATCACATAGTTTGTGATATCCACGATATTGTTGATAGGACGGATTCCCATGGCAGCCAGCCTTCTTTGCATCCACTCCGGCGACGGCGCCAGCTTAATATTTTTTACTACTCTGGCAGTGTAGCGAGGACAAAGCTCGGCATCCTCCACTTCCACGGAAATATAGTCCTGTACCTTTTCCTGGTTTCCGGTCTCTTTGATCTCCGGCGGATAAAACGGCTTTTCAAAGGTGGCTGCCACCTCCCTGGCCATACCAATCATGCTGAAGCAGTCCACACGGTTGGAAGTAATCTCAAACTCTACCACCGCATCCCGAAGACCGAGAGCAGCCACGGCATCATCACCCGGCTTTACATTTTTGGATGCGTCAAAAATATAAATGCCGTTTTCCGGCGCCTCCGGATACATATCCCGGCTGCTTCCCAACTCCTCGATAGAACACATCATACCATTAGACGGCACGCCTCTCAGCTTTCCTTTCTTAATCTTGATGCCATTCTCCGGATTCGGGCTTCCGTCATGGCCGCCCGCCACACGGCCGCCATCCAGCACAACAGGCACCATGGCACCTTTTACCACATTTGGCGCGCCGGTCACAATCTGAACTGTCTCCGTGCCCACATCCACCTGGCACACAATCAGTTTGTCAGCATCCGGGTGCTTCTCGATTTTATCCACCCGACCTACCACGATTTTCTCTAAATTTCTATCCAGATAGACCGCATTTTCCACATGGGAACCGGACAGGGTCATTTTATCTACATACTCCTGCACCGTACAGTCTAAATCCGGAACATACGCTTTTATCCATGAAATCGGTGTATTCATTTTTCCACTCCTTTATTCTCTGCTCAACCATCGGCACATCCACCCGCACTCCCGCACATGAATCTACAAAAAACCGTCCGGATATGCGAAGGAAGCACCACTCCTTCTCCATTTTAAAACTGTTTTAAAAATCTCACGTCATTCTCATACAAGAGACGCATATCGTCAATCTCATATTTCAGCAGCGCCACACGCTCCAGACCGATACCGAAGGCAAAACCGGAATATACCTCCGGGTCAATGCCACAGTCCTTCAACACTTTCGGATGCACCATGCCGCAGCCTAAAATCTCAATCCATCCGCTGCCCTTGCACATACGACAGCCTTTTCCCCCACATTTAAAGCAGGTAATATCTACCTCTGCGCTCGGCTCCGTGAACGGGAAATGATGCGGACGGAACTTTACCTTCGTCTCCGGCCCGAAGAACTCCTGCGCCCACTGCTGCAAGGTTCCCTTCAAATCTGCAAAGGTAATGCCCTTATCCACCACAAGTCCCTCTACCTGATGGAAGGAAGGAGAATGGGTGGCATCCACCTCATCAGAACGGAACACCCGTCCCGGTGCAATGATACGAATCGGCATTTTGCCCGTCTCCATGACACGGGCCTGTACCGGAGAGGTCTGGGTACGCAGTAAAATATCCTTTGTAATATAGAAGGTATCCTGCTCATCCTTAGCCGGATGGTTCGCCGGAATGTTCAACAGTTCAAAGTTATAACGGTCATACTCCACTTCCGGGCCTTCCACCACCTCATAACCCATGCCGATGAACACCCTCTGCAAATCATCCAGCGCAATCTGATTCGGATGGCGATGCCCTACCGCCACCTTCGTTCCGGGCAAAGTGACGTCAATCACTTCTTTTTTCATTTTCTCCTCACGGATTTTGCGAAGAATGGCTGTTCTCTCCTTCTCCATCTCCGCCTCAATGATGGCTCTCGCATCATTGACCATCTGTCCCACCTTTGGTCTGTCCTCCGGTGCCACGTCCTTCATCCCTTTTAACAGCTTGGACAGCTCGCCCTTTTTGCCAAGATAGGACACCCTGACATCATTGAGGCGCTCAATGTCCATCGCCTGCTCAATGGCGCTCAATGCGCTCTGCTTAATCTGTTCCAGTTTTTCTCTCATGACATAATCTCCTTTATTGTTCGTTCTCCAAAACAAAGTGAATACAAAGTGTGTGCGGCTGTCCACACTCGCACCGGAGCGCAGCTGCGTCAGCAGCCATTTCCCTCCTTGGGGAGCGTGCATCCGCCGAAGGCTTTTGTGCCATGGAAAACACAGCTTCCTCATGACATAAAAAAAGCCCCTTCCAACCGAAGTTGAAAGGGACGAATTACTCTATATCCGCGGTACCACCCTGATTCCTGATGATTATCAGACACTCATTTCAACGCTTAACGCACGCAACGTCACTTCTTATCGCAGACCACCAACGGCATCCACGCTCTCCAAAGTGCAGCTCCGGTGCGGAACTTCAAAACAGGTCGGAGCTTAAAGGAACTTACAGCCGATGATTCCTTCTCTCTGCAAGACAACCTGCCTCTACTCAGACGCCATGCGCCTGCACCTTCATCGCCTTTACATCAGATAACATTGTACCCCAGAAGGAAGGGGAAGTCAAGGGAGAGTTAGGCTTGGTTTGTGTCAAGTAAACGTTGGCAACTTTTCTTTTGTTTTTCTTTCAAATG
>JAUNJG010000033.1 GCA_030533385.1 Eubacteriales bacterium
ATCTCTTCCCTTTATTTTTTTCTTTTTTGCCAATGATAATTATACTCTAAGGCAGGCGTCCGGCTCCTCTACCTGCGGGCCGTTTTTTCTTCGGAGCATCCTTGAAAGAACCTGCGGCGAACAAAAACTGCCAGACCGCCAAAAAAAATCCCAAGGCATACCACCTGGGTCACGGCGATTCCCGTCTGTCCGATTTGCAGCTGATCCACCCGGAGTCCTTCAACAAAAAACCTGCCAACCCCGTAGCCCATCAGATAAAGGCAGGCAAGTTCCCCGTCAAACTTTTTCCGCTTACGATAGCAAAAGATACCAAGCAAAATCAGACAGTTCCACAGGCCCTCGTACAAGAAGGTGGGATGCACCTGAATGTAGAGCAACTCCTCTCCCCCGGCGGATACATTCACCAGGTTCTGCATCAGACCCGCCTGCTTTATCTCATAGATTCTCCCTGTCTGTTCAAAATATCCCAGGGGGATTTGCATAGCCAGAAAATTATCCGTGTATCCCCCGAAGGCTTCTCGGTTAAAAAAATTCCCCCAGCGTCCCATAATCTGCCCCACAAGCAGAGACATCGTCATTGTATCCAGCATGAGCGATATCTTCTGTCCTCTCTTTTTTGCAAAAATCACAAGGACGATGATGGCCGCCGCAACGCCGCCCACAATGCCGAGGCCACCGTGGCGAAGATTGAGTATCTCTTCGGGATACTCCCTGTAATAGTCAAAGGAGAAGATGACATAGTAGGCTCTCGCCCCCACAATGGCCGGAATCATCATCCAGAGCAGGTAGTCCATGTACAGTTCCGGATTTTGTCCTGTTCTTCTGGCTTCCTTCTGGGCAAGGAGCAGTCCGACCAAAAAACCGGCCCCAATGATGATGCCGTAGTACATAATCTCAAAATTTCCGACGGCAATGTACCTCCCCACATGAGCAAAGACGATGCCCAGATTCGGAAATCGAATATCCATATATTCCATAATGACCCTCCTGCCATGTTGTGCGCCCGCTCCTCCGTGGCGTACAGACTTTATATTTTTGCACAATTAACTTTTATTTTACCATAGAACACTCCGAATTCCTATCCCTCTTCCTAAAAAAACTTGTCAGAAGAATTCAATCTATGCTAAAATCAAGGACACAGAACAAATTAACTGACAAATAAGATAGAAAAACTGTGCAATCATGCTCCCGATGAACATCGGACAGCACGGATGCATAGTGACTGATGGAGGAAATGTTTTATGAAATTAGGTATTGTCGGCCTGCCGAACGTGGGAAAAAGCACCCTTTTTAATTCCCTGACCAAGGCGGGCGCAGAATCGGCCAATTACCCTTTTTGTACCATAGACCCGAACGTCGGCATCGTACCGGTTCCTGACGAACGCCTGCAGGTGCTTTCCGATATGTATCATTCCGCAAAAATCGTCCCGGCTGTCATCGAATTCGTTGACATCGCCGGCCTCGTCAAGGGCGCTTCCAAAGGAGAAGGTCTTGGCAATCAGTTCCTTGCCAACATCCGGGAGGTGGATGCCATCGTCCACGTTGTGCGCTGTTTTGAAGACGACAACGTCATCCATGTGGACGGGAACATCAACCCCCTCCGGGATATTGAAACCATCAATTTTGAGCTGATTTTCTCTGACATGGAAGTGTTGGAACGACGGATTGCCAAGCAGTCAAGAGCCGCCAAAAACGACAAGAAAATCGCCGCAGAAACAGAATTTTTAAAGAAGATTTACGCCCATCTTGAAGGCGGACAGCTCGCCGGAACTTACGAGACCGAGGACGAGGAGGAGCAAAAGATTCTGGCAGAATGTAATCTTCTCACGGCCAAGCCGGTCATCTTCGCCGCCAACGTCTCCGAAGACCATCTGGCAGACGATGGCGCCTCCAACGAGTATGTGCAGGCTGTTCGGGACTATGCCGCCGGATGCCATTCAGAAGTCTTCGTTGTCTGCGCCCAGATTGAACAGGAAATCGCCGAGCTGGACGAGGAAGAAAAATCCATGTTCCTGGAGGAACTTGGCATGACGGAATCGGGATTGGAAAAATTAATCCGAGCCAGCTATCGCCTTCTCGGCCTGATCTCCTACCTGACTGCCGGACCGATTGAATCAAAAGCGTGGACCATACCGGCGGGCACCAGAGCTCCCCAGGCTGCCGGCAAAATCCACTCTGATTTTGAGCGTGGATTCATCAAGGCCGATGTCATCCGATATGAGGATCTGGTTGACAACGGAAGCATGAGCGCCGCCCGGGAAAAGGGACTGGTGCGCTCCGAGGGCAAAGAGTACATCATGCAGGACGGGGACGTCGTTCTTTTCAAATTTAACGTGTAAATTTTGTCCTGACATCTTCACACATTGACAAAACGGCCTGCGCTGCCGGAATCTTTCTCCCGGCGACGCAGGCCGTTTTGTCTATTTCTTTGTTTCTTTTTCTGCCTTCTTTTTTGCCATCCTGCCCTCCTCTTTTTGCCTCCTTTACAAAGGAAAACCTCCTCATTAGGAAGGCCGGAAACGCTTAATCCGACGACCGGATGACAAGAAGGTTTCCCTCTCTCATTCTCAAAATGCCCTGCGTCCCCTCGATTTCATTGCTGATGCCAAGGCTGACATCCGGCGTCATAGAGACATTTTTCAAAGGGTAGGCAAACCCTTCCAGGTCAATGCCCTTCACCTCCCCGCCCCAGGCAAGGAGCGAAATATATTTTTTGTCGGGAGAAGGAGCGTATTTTCTTTCCACTTGTCCACAAAGCATCTCGATTTCATTGTGACTGTCCACAATTTTTCCCCAAATTCCCGCCTTTGCCAGCAGGCACAACATGGAAAGATTGGCGAGAGTGTGGTCCATGCGGCTTCCCGTCGCCCCAAGCACCGTCACCGAGGAGGGGGACAGTTCTATGGCATATTCCACGGCCAGATGGGTGTCGGTATAGTCTTTTCTCGTGGGATAGGTGCGAACCGGAATCCCCTTCCTCTCGTACTCTTCCAGAAGATTTCTCTCTTTTATGCTGTCAAAATCCCCCAAAATATCTGTGGGAACTATCCCAAGCGCTCTGCACGCCTCAAGACCTCTGTCCGCCGCAATGATGTGAGCGTAGGTCTTTCCCCGCAGGTACTCTGCGGCAAATTCCCCGTCGAGATTTCCTCCTGTCAATATTAAAATATCTTTGGACTCTTTTTCCGCCTTTCTCACCGTCATGCCGCCCTTCTTACCATTTTTTTGTTTTTTCCAGCTCCTTATAAAGATAACAGTAATCCTCGTAGCGAAGTCTGCTAATCTCCCCTGCCTCCAGCGCTTCCCTCACCTGACATCCCGGCTCATGAATGTGGGAACAGCCGTGAAAACGGCACCGGCTCTCGTATTCCAAAAACTCCGGAAAATACAGCCGCAGCTCTTCTTTTTCCATATCCTCAAGATACAGAGAGCTAAATCCCGGCGTGTCCATCAAGAAGGTGTCGGCTCCAAGAAAGATCAGCTCGGAATGTCTCGTCGTGTGCTTCCCCCTCTTGATTTTCTCACTGATTGTCCCGGTTTCCATGCGGATGTCCCTGGTAATGCAGTTTAGGGTGGAAGACTTTCCCACGCCCGAAGGTCCCGCCATGACCGTCGTTTTTCCAAGGAGAAGCTGTTCCAGTTCCTCCACGCCCTTCTCATCCTGCACCGAGGAAAACAGCAGATGACAGCCGCTTTTTTCATAATCGGCCCTCAGCCTTTCCTCCTCCCCGGGATTCGCCAAATCCATCTTGTTAAAACAGAGAATCACCGGTATCTCCTTTCTCTCCATCGTAATCAAAAAGCGATTGAGAAGCTGAAAATTCGGCTCCGGTTCATGGACGGAAAAAATCACGAGGGCCTGGTCCACATTGGACACCATGGGACGAATCAGCTGATTCTTTCGCCGGTGAATCACGGTGAGATTTCCTGTCTTTTCTTCCTCTGAAATCACGTCAATGTCCACCACGTCCCCCACGTTGGGCTTCATTTTTTTATTGCGGAAGATTCCTTTGGCCCTACATTCATACAGGCCCTTTCCCTCCACATAAACATAATAAAAGCCGCCGATTCCCTTCGTGATTTTTCCCGTCATGTTCTCTTCCTTTCCTGATGATTTTTTTAATCCGCCACCGCATTCCAGTCCACGGGATAGCTGTTATATTCCTGCCCGTTGACAAAAAACTGTACTTCCGCATCCCTTCCGCTGCTGCTCTCAAAGCTCACCTCCAAAGGGAAGCTGTCGCTCGTCGCATTTTTCTCGGAATAAATCGTCTTGCGGGAGTTTCCCTGCACAAGCACCAGCTCTATGACACCTGTCTCCTCCTCTTCCAGAGGGGAGTCGATGACATTGACGCTTCCTTCATAATGGTACGTCTCCTGCTCTCCCAGGCTGATCACAATGGACACTTCCGTTCCCTTGTCCACGGACTCTCCTGACGGAATTCCCTGCTCGATGACATCGCCCACGCCGACAGAGCCGCTGTAGTTGCTCGACACCTTTCCAAGTACCAGCCCCACCCTGTTGAGTTCTCTCTCCGCCGCCTCCTGGGTCAGTCCGTAGAGCGACGGTACCTTTACCTTCACCACGCCCCGGCTCACCGTGATGGTGATGGCAAAACCTTCATCCACCACGCTTCCGCCTTTCGGCGTCTGCCGGATGACGTAGCCTTCCGGCACCGTGTCACTGTTGGCATACACGATTTTGGCCTTTAAGCCCAGTCTGTCCAGCTCTTCCTTCGCCTTCTCTTCAGTGTAATTGACAAGGCCCGGCACGTCCACCCGCTTTTTTTCCGGATCTTCTTTCTCACCGAGGGTCAGCGCAATGACGGAGCCTTCCGGCAATGACTCTCCTTTTTCGTACTGCTGTTTTACCACCGTCATATGCTCCGTTTCTCCGGACTCTTCCTCATAGAGGAACTGCACCTTCAAAGAAAGTTCGCGAACCTTTTTTTCTGCCGCCTCCTTCGACATTCCAAGGAAAGATGGCAAGGTGACATAGACTGTGTCCTTCTCCGTCGTGACCTCTCCGCCCCCGGTTGTCGCTTCCGTACGACCCGTCGTCTCCTCCGTTTTGCCGTCCGTTTTCTCCGCTGTCTGTCCTGCGGTAGTCTTCTCTGTGGTCGTCTTGTTGGAAATGCGCAAAAGGTAGGTGGAAGTTCCCACCACATAAAAGACGAGACACGCCAGCAGGATGCCGAATGCGACGGCCACGAAAAGAATCAGTTTTTCCAGCTTTGGATTCATAGATCTGTCGTCTTCTTCGTCCTCCTCCGGCTCCCTCTTTTGCTCCTGGCTTCGCACGCCGGACTTTTCCGCCCCAATCTCTGTCAGAGAATGTTTGATTTCCTCAATTTCATCCCGGCTTCTCGCCATGGTCGGACTGTCGTCCACCTGAGGATTGACGTAGACATAGTTCCCGTCAGGAGCCAAGAACACCTTCTGCAAGTCCTGAATCAGCTCTCCGGCCGTCTGATATCTTTCTTCCGGCCGCTTTCTGGTACATTTTAAGATGATGTTCTCCAGGCTGACCGGAATATCCGGAAAATAATTCCTCGGCGGAATCATTTCGTCCTTCAGGTGCATCATGGCGATGGCCACCGTATTCTCTCCGTCAAACGGAACTTTTCCCGTCGCCATCTCATAGATGGTGATACCGAGAGAATAAATATCTGTTCTCGAATCAGAATAACCGCCTCTTGCCTGCTCCGGAGACAGATATCGGACAGACCCCATGGTGCTTGAAGCAATGGTGTCTCCCGTGGCCGCCTTCGCAATGCCAAAGTCCGTCACCTTCAAGTTGCCGCTGTCCGACACAATGATGTTTTGAGGCTTGATATCCCTGTGCACAATATGATGAGCGTGAGCCGCCTGGATTCCGCTGGCAATCTGAATGGCAAAATCTACCGTCTCCCGCACGCTGAGCCTTCCGTACCTGCGAATGTATCGTTTCAGGGTCATGCCCTCCGCCAGCTCCATGATGATATAATGTATGCCCTGCTCAAAACCTTCATCTATGATTCCGACCACATTGGGGTGATGCAGGCCTGCCGTGGATCGGGCTTCCGTGGTAAATCTCCTCACCATAGCCTCGTCCTCGCAGTATTCTCTTCTCAGAACTTTCACGGCAACGTACTGGTCAGAATGGCAGTACTTCGCCTTAAACACATCCGCCATTCCGCCGGAACCGATATGTTCAAGTATTTCGTACTTTCCTTCTAAAATCATACCTATCTGAACCACTCCTGTCACCTCCCGCTTACACACTGGGCGATCACGACTGCGATATTGTCAAGACCGCCGTAAAATAAGGCTTCCTCCACACATTCTCTCGCCAAATCCTGAAGTTCTCCCTGTTCAGATAAAATAGCCTCCAGCTTTTCATCGTCCACCATATTGGAAAGCCCGTCAGAACAAAGAAGGATTCTCTGCCCCCCGGAAATATTGTCAATCATGAAAAAATCCGGCTCCACATGGTCGGACACGCCGACAGCCTTCGTGATGATGTTTTTTTGCGGGTGGTTCCTGCACTCTGACCGCTTCAGCTCTCCTGCGCGTACCAGCTCTTCCACCAGAGAATGATCCATCGTCACCTGTCGCAGCGTCCCATCGTAATAATACAGGCGGCTGTCTCCCACGTTCATCACATACACGACCCGGTCCACCACGGTGGCCGCCACGAAAGTCGTCCCCATGCCGGAATATTCTTCCTCCCTGAGAGAGAGGTGATACACCTCCTCATTGACCTGCCTTAACAGCTTTTCCATGGACAGGAAAGGAATTTCCTTCTCCGCTTTCTTTGCCAGCTCCACGAACCTTGTCACAGAGTAGGAGGATGCCTTGTCGCCCGCCTTATGGCCGCCCATCCCATCTGCCACTATATAAAGATTGGGGAAGCATCCCACCGGCTCGTCAGAAAAAAAGAGGTAATCCTGGTTCACTTTTCGTTTTTTTCCGATATCAGTCATTCCAAAGGATTTCATACGTTCCTACTCCTTTCCTTATATCCTTTCCTAAGCTGTCCGCAGGCAGCAGAAATATCCCTGCCCATCTCCCTGCGGACCGTCACCTGTATGTGCCTTTTTTCCAACATGCGCCGGAATGCCGCCACATGTTTTTGCTCTGATTGCTCATATTCCCTCTCCTTCACCGGATTGACGGGAATCAGATTAATGTGGCAGTTCATGCCCCTCACAAGCTCCGCCAGCTCCCTGGCCTGCTCCTTGTGGTCATTGACTCCCTTGACGAGACTGTACTCAAAGGTGATGCGCCGTCCCGTATGACTGACATAATAGTTTGCCGCCTCCATCAGTTCTTCCAAAGAATATTTGTTGGCGACAGGCATCAGCTCCCTCCTCACCCTGTCGTTGGACGCATGGAGGGAGATTGCCAGCGTCACCTGCGGATTTCTGTCCGCAAACCGGTAGATTTCCGGCACCAGGCCGCAGGTGGACACCGTCAGATTCCTCTGCCCGATATTCAACCCTTCTTTTCCGCTTACTATCTCAATCATACGGCATAGCGCCTCAAAATTATCAAAAGGCTCACCAGTTCCCATGACCACCACATGAGAGACCCGCTCTCCCGTGGCCCGCTGGATGGCGTAGATCTGGTCAAGCATCTCCGACGGGTATAAATTCCGCTCCAGCCCAAGCAAGGTGGAGGCACAAAACCGACAGCCCATCCGACAGCCGGCCTGAGAGGAAATACAGACGGAATTTCCATGCTTATAGCGCATCAGCACGCTCTCCACCGTATTGCCGTCATGAAGGCCAAACAGAAATTTCATGGTGCCATCTATGGCAGATACCTGTCGTTCCAGCTCCGTCACCCCATAGAGAGGATGTTCCTTTAGCAAGGCCTCCTTGCAGGAAAGCGGAACATTCGTCATCTCTTCCATAGTCCTGACCAGCTTTTGGTGAAGCCATCCGTACACCTGCGCCGCCCGGAACTTTTTCTCCCCGGCACCTTGCAGCGTCTCTTCCAATTCTTCTTTTGTCATTGAGCGGATATCCATCCATTTTTCCATGTGTTTCCTCCAAACCCGGTCATTTTCAGCCCGGCCGCTCTGGACAAGGCCAAAACTCTGCGCGGTGGGACCGGAACGTTTTGATTATTTACGGATAAACTTTGAGACAAAGAAACCATCGCAGCCATCCACGCCGGGAATCAGCTGCAAATATCCCCGCTCTCCGGTTCTCCCTCTGAGCGGCTGCGGCAACCTGTCTTCTATAGAGACAGCCCGCAGCGGGGTATTTTCTTCTATCCACCGGACATTGTCTTCATTTTCTCCCCTGTTTAATGTGCAGGTAGAAAAGATGAGACGGCCTCCCGGCTTCACATATCGCCACGCCACAGATAACATTTCTCTTTGTAATGCCGCCAGTTCTCCCATCTGCTTTTTATCCATGTGATACCGGATGTCATTTTTGCGGCCGATGATCCCAAGGCCGCTGCATGGAAGGTCAGCGAGAACCACATCCATCTTCCCCTCCAGTCCAGCATCCCACCGAGTGGCATCCCACCTCTCGATTTTTACCTGGGGGTAGCCCAACCTGTCTTTATTTTCTTCCAAAAGCTCTATCTTGGCATCCGTCAGGTCTCTCGCCAAAACCTGCCCTCTTTCTCCCACTGCGTCCGCCGCATGGAAAGTCTTTCCTCCCGGTGCTGCACACAAATCCAGAACCGACTCTCCCTCCCGGATATGGGCTACCTCCACCGGCAGCATGGAGCTTTCATCCTGCACCAGGAACATCCCTTCCCGAAAAGCCGGAAGCTTACTCAGATAATTAAAGCCGGAAATGTGAAAGGCATAGGGAAGATAACTGCCCTTCTCCACTAAGACTCCGCTTTCCCGGAGGCTTTCTTCCAGGGCCTCCGGCGCAATTTTGGACAGGCAAGTCCGGATACTCATCGGCCTTGTCTCCAAAAATGCCCCGCATATTTTTTTTGTGGTCTCCTCCCCATACTGTTCCAAAAAAAGGGAGAGCAGTTCTTTTGGCATGGAGTAGCGGACGGACAAACAGCCCAGAGGATCCGCCTTGCCATCGGGCAGCACAATATCGTCCTTTCCCCTGCTCACCGCCCTCAACACACCGTTCACAAAACCGGACAATCGATGAAATCCCCTCTTTTTGGCGATGGCCACCGCCTCGTTGCAGGCGGCGGCATCCCGCACATTCATAAAGAGAATCTGGTAGGCGGACAGGCGCAAAAGATTCCGAATCAGAGGTCTGCACTTGCTCATTTTCGTTTTGGAAAAAGAATCCAGCACATAATCCAGATAAATTCTTCGCTCTGTCACTCCCTCGCAAAGCCTCGTAAAAAATGCCCGGTCCTGCCTGGAAGCAAACTGCATCTGCATCAGAGCCTCCCCCATCGCCAGATGGGAAAGCCGCCCTTTTTGCTCCATATCCATCAGGGTGTCAAGGGCCATCTCCCTTATATTCCATCGTTCTGCCATCCTGCATCCTTTCTGTTATTCTCCAAGAACGGTTCCCCGCTTCACGGAATATCCAAGAAGGAACGCCTGTGCGGCCATCCTCTTCTTTCCCTGAAGCTGAACCTCTTTGATTTTCAGCTGTCCTTTTCCCGTCTGCACAAAAAAACTGTCTTTTTGTACCAGCGTCACCGTGCCCGGCGGGCAGTTTTCTTCTTCCTCCACCACGTCAGCCTCCCACAACTTCAGAGACTTTCCCCCGAGAAAGGTATAGGCACTCGGCCAGGCATTCAGCCCCCGGATGAGCCGCTCTATGGAGACGGCATCCTTCGTCCAGTCTATTTTTCCAAGCGCTTTCGTGAGCATCTTTGCATAGCTGCTGTCCTCGTCCTTTTGGGCAATCCGCCGGGCCGTCCCCGCCTCCAGCTTCGCCAGGGTCTCCAAAATCAGTTTTCCACCCAGGGCTGCCAGCTTGTCGTGGAGGGACTGGCCGGTTTCCTTTTCATCAATGGAAACTACGGCCTTATCCAACATGTCCCCCGTATCCAGTCCCTTTGCCATATACATGGTCGTGATGCCGGTCTCCTTCTCCCCGCAGATGACCGCCCACTGAATCGGCGCCGCCCCCCGGTATTTGGGCAGGAGGGAGGCGTGCACGTTAATGCATCCGTAAGGCGGAAGCGTCAAAATGCTCTCCGGCAAAATCTGTCCGAAGGCCGCCACCACAATCACGTCAGGGTTCATCTTTCTTAGCTGCTCCACAAAGGATTCCTCCCTGACCTTCTCAGGCTGGTATACCGGTATGTCATGTTCTATCGCTTTTTCTTTTACCGGAGGATATGCCATCGCTTTTCCCCGCCCTTTTCTTTTGTCCGGCTGGGTGACCACTCCAATCACCTCATGCCTGCCAATCAGGGATTCCAGCGTCGGCACGGCAAACTCCGGCGTTCCCATAAATACGACTCTCATTCTTCCCAATCTTCCTCTTCTTCTAAATCCCGGTAAGGCTCGCTGGCCCTCTCTCCGTACAAAATGCCGTCCAGATGATCCATCTCGTGTAAAATTGCCCTTGCCTTCAGGCCTTCTCCCTCGTAAATGACCGGATTCATATCCATGTCAAGGGCCGACACCTTCACATAGTTTGGTCGGGTCACCTCCGCCACCTTCCCCGGCACGCTCAGGCAACCCTCCTCATCGGTCTGTTCTCCCGATGTCTCTAAAATCTCCGGATTAATCAGGCAAATCGGATCTTCGTCCAGCACGTCAACTACGCAGATGCGGCGCAAGATTCCAACCTGAGGCGCCGCCAGACCAACTCCCCTCGCCTCATACATCGTGTCAAACATATCTCCTACTAACTCTTCCATCGCCGGCGTCATCTTCGTGACCGGCTTGCATTTCTTTTTCAAACATTCATCGCCAATATAACGTATTCTACGAATCGCCATGTTTTCCTCCTATCATTTACCCATTTCCTTTTCTGACTTCGTTCATCATATCATATTCATCGGGTCAAAATCAAACTGAATCTGCACCCCCGCAAAAAGAGGATGGGTCTCCAAAACCGGCTCCAGCCGGGACTTCAATCCCTCCAGCCTTTCGACGCTCTCATGCTTGAGATAGAGCGCCTGCCGGTAGACATCTTTTAATTTTGAGATGAGAGCCTGCCCCGGATTTAAAATCTGCACCGGACACGCCTCCTCCTCCTGGCTTTGCAGCACCATCTTCTGTATGCGCTCCGCCGCCAGTGCGGCCTCCGACTCCGTGCCGCACTGAACAAGCATCACCAGCAGATGGGCACAGGGCGGATAGCGCAGCATGCTTCGATAGGCCAGCTCCTGCCGGTAAAACTCTTCATAGGAATGATGAAGGGCCGCAGTGATGGCATAATGTTCCGGGGAATAGCTTTGAATGATGACCTCTCCCGGCTTTTCTCCCCGTCCTGCCCGCCCCGCCGCCTGGCACAGAAGCTGGAACGTTCTCTCTCCGCTGCGAAAATCCCGGCTGTGAAGAGACAAATCCGCAGCCAATATACCTACGAGCGTCACGTTTGGATAATCGTGTCCTTTGACAATCATCTGGGTACCCAAAAGGACGTCCGCCTCCCCCCGGGCAAAAGTATCCAGCATTTCCTGGTGAGCATTTTTTTTGCGGGTGGTATCCATGTCCATGCGGAGTACCCGGATACCCGGAAATTCTTTGTAGAGCGCCGCCTCCACCTTCTCCGTGCCAAGCCCGAATGCCGCCACATGGGGACTTTTGCACACCGGGCATTGTCTGGAATAGATCGTCTCATATCCACAGTAATGACAGTGCAGCTTCCCATCTTTGTGGTAGGTCATGGAAACATCGCAGTGGGGACATTTCATCACCGTGCCACAGCTGCGGCAGGACACAAAGCCGGCAAATCCCCTCCGATTTAAAAACAAGACAATCTGCTCCTTCTTTTGCAGGCGCTCCTCTATCTTTTCTCTCAGCTCCCCGCTAAATACCGATCGGTTCCCTCTCATAAACTCCTGTCGCAAATCCACCGCCTTCACCGACGGAAGCATTGCCTTTCCCGCCCGCTTTGTCAGAGTGAGCAAAGTGTACTCTCCTGCCCGGGCCAGATAAAAGCTTTCTACGGAGGGAGTGGCAGAGCCTAAAACCACGCTGGCCCCGGACAAGGATGCCCGGTAAATCGCCGTCTCCCTGGCATGGTATTTCGGACTGCTGTCACTTTTGTAGGCCCCGTCATGCTCTTCGTCCAAAATAATCAACCCCAGATTTTTCATCGGCGCAAACAGGGCTGAGCGGGCACCGATGACCACGTCCGCCTCTCCCTGTTCCACCCTCTCCCAGGCATCCGAGCGCTCCCCCTGGGACATTCTTGAATGAAGAACGGCAATCCGGTCTCCAAACCTTTCATAAAACCGTCTCACCGTCTGAAAAGTCAGAGAAATTTCAGGAATCAGGACGATGGCTCCCCTTTTTTCCCGCAGCACCTCCTCCAGCATGGCCAAATACACTTCCGTCTTTCCGCTGCCGGTCACGCCGTAAAGCAGATACGTTTTTACATTCTGATGGGAAAAATCTTTACAAAACTGTTCCACAGCCCGTCTTTGCTCTTCGTTTAGCAACGGTCCGTCGCCCTGCTTTTTGGAAAAATGAAAGGGCGTCCGGTAGGCGACGCTCCTTCGCATATTCAAAATGCCCTGCGCCTCCAGCTTTTTGATTTCCTTTAGGGGCAGCCTGCTCTCTTTCACCGCCTTTTCCGCAGGCATTTCCTGACAGGAGAGAAGACAGCGCAGCAGCCTGGCTCTCGCCGCATAATGTTTCTTTTCATACTGCGCCAGCAGTGCCTCCCCCTCCTTGTGCGTCATGTTTAAGGATAAGGAGAAATTCTCTTTGCGACGCACTCTTTTTTTCACCGGCATGACCGTCTTTAGCGCCTGTAGCATAGAAGAACCGTACCGCCTTTTTAAAAAAGCCGCCACCTGAATCAATTGAGACTCCACGGTCAAAGTCCCCTCCTCGATGCCGGAAATGTCTTTGATTTTATCCACATCATAAGATGGCTCTTTTGTTATCCTGATGACATAACCTTCTTTTTCCCGGTTTCCCGCCCCGAAAGGCACTCTGACTTTCATCCCCGTCTTCACCCTCTCCTGAAGGGAAAGAGGCACTCTGTACTGAAATACTTTATCGAGTGCCTCATGAGAAATGTCTATGATGATGTCCGCATATCTTGCCTCTTCCATGTTTTTCCCCATCCCTTCTGCTTGATGGCAGGCGAACCCCGGCATCCCTCCCGATGCGGCCAACCTCCTCTTCTTTCGGGATTGGCTCCGCCGGAGAGATACCGGGGCGGTTCTGACCTGTCAATATTTATGATGTAACACATCCTGAACGATCTCTTCCTCGCTCATATGATACTTCTTTCCCTTAATTTCCTGGTAGGTTTCGTGTCCCTTCCCCGCCAGCACGATGATATCTCCCGCCTCCCCGTGATGCATGACGTAGGAGATTGCCTCCCGGCGGTCCGTGATGGCGATGTACTCTCCCTCCGTCTTCTTCATGCCGGTGATGATATCGTCGATGATCGCCTGCGGCTCCTCGAATCTTGGGTTGTCAGAAGTGATGACCGTCAAATCTGCCAGCTTTCCGGATACCTCTCCCATCTCAAATCTGCGCAGACGAGACCGGTTTCCTCCGCACCCAAAGAGGCTGATTAACCTTTTCGGATTGTACTCCCGCAAGGTTTTTAAAATACTCTCCAGCGCCACCGCATTGTGGGCGTAATCTACAATCAGGGTGTACTCATAGCCCGTCGGGATGATCTGCACCCTTCCTTTCACCGTAAAGTTTTTTAATACCTGGGTAATTTTTTCCACATGGATGCCCATCTTCAGGGCCACGCAAATTGCGCCCAGCGCATTGTGTACATTGAAGGCACCCGGAACGCCGCAGGAAATTCTGCCTTCCGCCATCCCGCTTATGGTAAAGTCTACCCCGAGAAAATCCGTGCCCCTCGTCAGGCTGATGCCGTTGGCCCGCAAGTCTGCGGTTTCGTCCAGACCGAAGGTATGCACCGGACAGTCCGCATTTTTGGTCACCTCCGCAAAATGTGCGTCGTCTTTGTTGGCAAAGGCCTGCTTGCACTGATTGAACAACATGGATTTGCACTGAAGATATTCTTCAAAATCCTCATGCTCGTTCGGACCGATATGATCAGGAGAAAGATTCGTGAATATTCCATAGTCAAAAAGAATCCCCGCCGTTCTGTCCAGCTTAAATCCCTGGGAGGAGGCTTCCATCACCACCGCCCGGCATCCCGCCTCCTTCATCTCCTTAAAATATTTATGAATGTCATAAGACTCCGGCGTGGTGTTGTTGACCGGAATATGTTTTTTTCCAATTACCACCTCAATCGTCCCGATGACGCCGGTCTTGTACCCTGCCTTCTCCAACAGCTCCTTAATCATGTAGGTCGTGGTCGTCTTTCCTTTTGTTCCCGTCACTGCGATGGTCGTAAGCTTTTTATCCGGGTATCCAAACCATGCCGCAGAAATCAGTGCCATGGCATACCTCGTATTTTTCACCTGAATGACCGTCACGTCGGCATCTACTTCCACCGGCCTTTCCACCAGGAGAACTGCCGCCTTCTTTTTGGCAGCCTCCCCGGCAAAATCATGACCGTCAAAGGCGGCCCCTTTCACACAAATAAACATGCAGCCTTCTTTTAGTTTTCTGGAGTCATTGACTATGGCGGATACCTCTGTTTTGATATCCCCTTGCAGACAGGTGTAAGCCAGTCCTTCTAACAATCGCTTACAATTCATGGGGTTTTTCCTCTCTTTCTATTCCTATCACTGTCGCTATGATTTTTTTCTATGATTGTTCTCTATCATTCTCTTCTTCCATCAATCTTCTTGTCATGATTTTCCTGAATATCTTTTCTCATCATGACTTTTCCTGGATTTGCTTGTCTGTGGCGCACGTCCCCAGCGTATTTTTTGCAAAGAAAAAGCCGCCGCAAAACTCTGTTTCCCACGCAGGTCTTCCGCCTCCTTTGGCCGGGCGGCTTCTCCCGAACAGCCACCCGGCCTCTGACCCTGTGTTCTAAAAGCAGCTCCCTGCCCCGTGCTGTTTTTGACCTATGCTTGCAGCAGCCTCTTTTTATTCTTCCTCTACGCCTTCCCGCTCGTCTCCCAGACCGTCAAATTCACCCTCAAACTCTATATCATCTTCAAAATCTACCTCTTCATCATCCTGAAGTATCTTAATTTTTGAATCATACAGCTCTTTTACGGCAATGGACAAAGGCTTTTCTCCTTCCATGTTGCTCTCCAGCGGCGTCGCTCCCGCAATCAGCTCTCTGGCCCGCTTTGAGGTGGCAATGACAATGGAATAGCGGCTGTTGATGACCGGTTCCTCTCCCCGGTTTTCTTCGTTGTTGATTTTTTCCATAAGCTCCGTATAAGATGGATGCAGCATAGTATGATAACTCCTTTCGATTCCTAATTTTCAAACTCTTTCAGACCATTTTTCAGATTCTCTATAAATTCTTTTCGCCGTGCGATGCGGCAGCCTTCGCTCTCGATGATAGAGTGAATCTGTGCCATGCACTCCTCGAGCCGTCCCTCCTCGTTGTTGACCACATAGTCATACACCGGGATGCTCTCCGCCTCCTGCGCCGCTCTCTTCATGCGCTTTTCTATGACCTCCGGCTCCTCCGTCCCGCGTCCTGCCAGCCTGTTTTTTAACACCTCCGCCGAGGACGCTGTGATGAACAGCAGGACGGCATCCGGGTACTGCTCCCGAATCTTCATGGCTCCCTGCACTTCAATCTCCAAAATGACGACCTGCCCCTCCGCCAGGCTGTCCTCCACGAACTTGCGGGGCGTGCCATAATAGTTTCCGACATACTGGGCGTACTCAATGTAACCGTTGTAATCCACGAGGCTCAGGAACTCGTTTTCCGTCTTAAAGAAGTAGTCCTTTCCGTCTACCTCCCCCTCTCTCGGCTTCCTCGTCGTCGCCGAGATGGAAAGCCGATAGCCATACTTTTCGACCAAAGCTTTTGAAACTGTTCCTTTTCCCACTCCGGAAAACCCGGAAATCACGACAAGCGTTCCCCTCTTATCCATCAAATTCTTCCTCTTTCTCCTCTTCTTTTCGCTCCTGGCACCGGACAGCTATGGTTTCCGTAGTGAGGGCAGACAAAACAAGGTGGCCGCTCTCCATCACAAGCACGGTCCGCGTCCGTCTTCCGCAGGTGGCGTCCACCGCCTTTCCCTCATCCCTGGCATTTTGTATCATGCGCTTAATGGGCGCCGCATCCGTACTCACCATGGAAATCATCTTGTCTACGTTTACCACATTTCCGAAGCCAATATGAATCAAATGTGCCATAGTTCCTCTTATTCTATATTCTGAACCTGTTCCCGAATCTTTTCTATCTCAGTTTTTAAGTCGATGGCCATGCCCGAAACTGCCACGTCGTTTGCCTTTGACAAAATCGTATTGGCCTCCCGGTTCATCTCCTGTGCAATAAAGTCCAGCTTTCTTCCCACACTTCCGCCGGAGAGCAACGCTTCCTCCATGGCGGCAATGTGACTTCTAAGCCGAACCGTCTCCTCGTCCACGCAGATTTTATCGGCATAGATAACTACCTCGGTGGCAATGCGCCCCTCGTCCAAAGGGGCGTCCTCCAAAAGCTCTTTGACCTTCTCCTCCAGCCTGCCCCGGTATTCACTGACAAGCTCCGGGTATCTCTCCTCGATGACGCCGATGTTCTCCTTCATGCCCTCCAGTTTCTGAAGAATGTCCGTCTTCAGATGGTCGCCTTCTTTTTGCCGGCTCTCCACGAACTGTTCCAGCGCTCGCCCAAGGGTCTCCAAAAGCTGTTCCGTGATTCCCTCGGAATCCAGAGGCGTCTCCTCCAAAGAAAGAACCTCCGGCATCCTCGCAACCTCGAAAGCCGTGACCTTCCCCTCGATACCCAGGCTCTCTCCAAGCTCTCTGATCGCACAGCAGTACTCCTTGCCAAGCCCTCCGTTCAGCCTGACGCGCACCGCCCGCTCCGACAAGTCTTCCAGGCCGACGTACACGTCAATCTTGCCTCGGCTTACAGACTCCTTCAAGGTTCCTCTGACCAGGTTTTCCAAACTGCTTAACTTTTTGGGCATCTTTATGTTCAAATCACAATATCTGTGATTGACCGCCTTCATCTCCACAGTGATTTTGCACTGTTCACTGACTGTTTCGCCACGTCCAAATCCGGTCATGCTCTTTATCAATGTAGTCACCTCGTTTTCCCATAATCAAGCTTTTATTATATATGAAAATCAAACATTCGTCAATGTGTCATTGCTCTCAAAAAAATCCCCCATCCTCATCAAAATGTGCCCGGATTTTCTCCTTTTTCCTTCTCATTTCTCTCCTGCAAATCTTTTTGTATGGCGGCAAGATAATGAAGGGAGGCGCCTCTTCCGGACGGGACAAAATACTCCCGGCTAAGCTCAGAATATTTAAAATGTTTTTGTCCTCCCTCCTTCATTCTCCTCCAGTATATTTCCATCTCCGCAAACCTCAGATAGTAACATTCCCGGCGGTGAGTAAAATAAATGAGAAGAAAACTGATGCCCTGCTGCCTCTCATACTCCCGCATAAAATTCATCTGATGTTCGTGGATGTTTTGCAGCGGAAAGACATCTGCGGCGCACTCCTTCGCATCAAAACAGACCGGGATGCCCTGCACCGCCCCCATGTAATCCACCGTGCTCTTTTTTTCAAAATATGCCAGCGTGATATGCCGGCTGTTCTTGTCAAAGCGAACGGGGGTAATCGGCGTCGGAATTTTCTGAATGAGGGCCAGCCCCATGTCCCGGTATCTCTGGTTCGTATGGTTGACCATCTCCTCCAAAACCGATCCCCGCAGACCTCTCGATGTCCATGTCGCCATCTTACTCTCTCACCTCTTCCAGCCCCCACCGTCTCATCACCCTGACGAACGGTTCGGGCAAAGGTGCCTTGATGCACAGCCCCGAGAGTCCCTCCGCCGGCAGTTTCCGCCCTTCCGGGATTCTGATTTCGCAGCTGTGAAGCATCTGATAATTGACGTGGCACTCTCTTTTTAATCTGTCGTTGACGGAGCGATCCCCGTATTTATAATCTCCCAAAATCGGATGCCCCACCGAGGCGAGGTGGGCGCGAATCTGGTGGCTCTTCCCGGTGATGAGCCGAACCCGCAGCAATGACGCCTCCGGGGCTGTTCCCAAAACTTCGTACCATGTTTCCACCGGAGCCGCTCCCTGCTCCGGACTTTGGATGAGCTTCACCGTATTATTTCTCTCATCTTTTTTCAAATATCCCCGGATTTTCCGGTTTTCTTTGACACACCCCTTCACAATGCAAAGATAATATTTTTCCAGCAGCCGTTCCCTGAGCAGCAGACTGAGCGCCTGGAGGCCAGGCATCGTGACGCCGCAAAGAACGATTCCGCTCGTGTTCCTGTCCAGACGATTCGCCACAGAAGGACGGCACAAAGATAACACCTCCTGCGTCATCTTCCTTCGCTCCGCACAGTAGTCCAAAAGATAGTCATTCAAAGAATCGTCCTTTTTGTCCGCTCTCTGAGACAACATGCCTGACGGCTTGGAAAATGCGATCACGTCCTCCGTCTCAAACAAGGTTCGCACCTGACTGCGCAGGCGCAGCTGCTCCTCGTTGAGCGTCCGCCGCACTTTTTCCGTCTCCTTTTTTCCGCAGAATTTTTCCAGGGTCTCCTCAGCAAAAAAAATCTGTACCTGGTCTCCCTCGACAAGTTTTTCTTTTCCTTCCGCCTTTCCACGGTTTAACTTTATATTTTTTTTCCGAAGCATCTTATGCAAAAATCCGGTGGAGGCCTCCGGCATATATTTTCCAAGAAAGCGGTCCAGCCGCTGTCCGGCCTCCCGCTTCGTTATGGTAATTTCCCGCATGGCATCACTTCCTTTCCCTCAAAACTTTTGCGTCTTTCCATCCGAACCACCCGTCTCCTTCAGGGAAGCCGGGGCATCTTCGGAGGCGAGGAAGTGCAAAAACAGACTGTGGGGCAGCAGTTTTGCTGCCAGACAAAACAGGCGCATCGAGCTTCCGTATATCGACAGCTCCCTCCCCGCCAGATTATCCTTCCACGCCTTTTTCACCACTTTTTTCGGGTCCGCCATGACCATTTTTTTGTAGGCGGGCAAATGTTTGTTTTTTGCCGCCCGGTTAAAAAACTCTGTCTTTACCGCCCCCGGACACACCGCCGTGATGTGCATGTTTTTGTAGGCAAGCTCTCCCCGCAATCCCCGGACAAAACTGACCACGAAGGCTTTCGAGGCGGCATAGACGGAAAATCCGGGCTGTGGCAAAAAGGCTGCGGAGGAAGCCATGTATATCATCCTTCCCTCCCTCTCCATGTGGGGCAAGACCGCAAGGGTCAGCTCCACCACACTCCTGCAATTGACGTCAACCATCTCCGCCTGCTCTTCCGGGGAAATTTCTTCCACCCGCCCCATAATGCCAAATCCCGCACAGTGGACAAAAAGTGCCACCTGCGCCAAGGCATCGTCCAGCTCCTTTTTCAGAAAGAGAATATCTTCCTTCTTCCCCACGTCAAGGGGCAGCACCCGAAAGACCTGCTTTTCATATCGTCTTTGCCAAAGTTCCAGACGCTCTTTCCTCCTGGCGACCACCCAGATTTCATCCAGGTTCATCTGCTGTGCAAGGGTCAGCTTGACAAACTCCTTCCCCATGCCGGAGGAAGCCCCCGTTATTATCCCTATTCTCATCCTACGCTCTCCTTTCCGGCACACCCCGGCGTATTTGCGGCGGGAAAGATGCCCGTACTTCTTCCCCTGTGTTCGCCCACGGCTTTTTATTTTGTCTTTTTTTTATGAACGTTGCGGATCGTTTTCTTTTTCCTTTTTTCACGCCCGCTCCCCACTCTTTCTTTTCCTCCTCCCGGCCTTCTTCCGTCCGCTTTTTTTCCGGCCTGTTTTTTCCTCTCGCCGGGACGGGGCGGAATGAGGCATTTTTCTCCGTATCCAATCAAATCCTCTCTTCCCGCCTCCAAAAGAGCCTGACGGACAATGGCATAATTCTCCGGATTTTTATATTGAATCAATGCCCTCTGCATCTTTTTCTCCCTCTGGGTGCGAGGCACATACACTTCTTTTCCCGTCCTCGGATCTACCCCCGTGTAGTACATGCAGGTGGAAATCGTTCCCGGCGTCGGATAATAATCCTGCACCTGCTCCGGCATATAGCCCAAATCCCGCACATATTCCGCCAGCTTGACCGCTTCCTTTAAGTCGGAGCCGGGATGGGAGGACATGAGATAAGGAACCAGATATTGTTTTTTCCCGATTTTCCGGTTCATTTCTTTGTATTTTCTGACAAATCGCTCGTACACCTCGTTGGACGGCTTTCCGAGCATTTGCAACACCTTGTCGGAAATGTGTTCCGGCGCCACCTTCAACTGTCCGCTCACATGATACTCGCACAGCTCCCTCAGAAAATCCTGATTGTTTTCTGCCAAAACATAATCAAATCGAATGCCGGAGCGGATGAACACCTTCTTTACCCCTGGAAGACTTCTCAGCTTGCGAAGCAGAGAAATGTAATCCCGGTGACTGGCATACAGGTTCGGACACGGCTCAGGAAACAGACATTGCCGATGGCTGCACACTCCTTCCTCGATTTGTTTTTGGCAGGAAGGGTGACGGAAGTTTGCCGTGGGGCCTCCTACGTCATGAATGTAACCTTTAAACTCCGGGTCTTTGATCATCTCTCTGGCCTCTTCCAGCAAAGATTCGTGACTTCTTACCTGCACCCTTCTTCCCTGATGGAAATTCAGGGCACAAAAACTGCACCCGCCAAAACAGCCCCGGTTGCTGATGAGAGAAAACTTCACTTCCTGGATGGCCGGCACCCCGCCCTCCTTGTCGTAAGAAGGATGCCAGGTTCTCGCATAAGGCAGACGGTAAACCTCGTCCATCTCCTCCGTGGTAAGGGGAGGAGACGGCGGATTTTGCACGACGTATTCTTTTTCTTTGTAAGGCTCCACCAGGCGTTTGGCGGTGATGGAATCCGTATTGCAATACTGAACATAATAACTCTCGGCGTAAGCTTTCTTGGAAGATTTTACCTCATCAAAAGAAGGCAGCAGCTCATATTCTCCTGCCAGCTCTCCCAGATTTCTGCATCGAAAGACAGTTCCCCTGACGTAGGTGATATCTTTTATGTCAATGCCCGCATCCAGCGCCTCGGCAATTTCCAACACAGAATGTTCTCCCATGCCGTACATCAAAAGATCCGCCCCCGAATCCAGCAGCACCGAGCGCCTGACGCTGTCACTCCAATAGTCATAATGGGCCAGCCTCCGCAAAGAGGCCTCCACCCCACCGAGAAGAACGGGAGTCTTTTTGTATGTTTTACGGATTAAATTGCCGTACACCGTCACGGCCCTGTCCGGGCGCTTTGAAAATCCGCCTCCCGGCGTATAGGCATCCTGATGTCTCCGCTTTTTGGCGGAAGTATAATGGTTCACCATGGAATCCATGTTGCCGGAGGAGACGAGGAAGGCAAGGCGAGGCTCCCCGCAGATGGTGATGCTCCTGTCATCTTTCCAGTCCGGCTGGGCAATCAGGGCCACCTTGTAGCCCTCCCGCTCCAGCAACCTCGTGATAATCGACGTCCCAAAAGAAGGATGGTCCACATAGGCGTCCCCGGAAATGTACACGAAATCCGCCTGCTCCCATCCTCTCTCCTCCATCTCTTTTTTATTGGTCGGCAAAAACTTATACTTTTCCATAATCCCTCCGAAACTCTTCTCTATTGTGCAGATTGCCTTTATCTTTCGGTATCTTTCTCTATCTTAAAGGAAAAATGTGTCTTTTGTCCATCCTTATTTTTCAGGAGCGCTCCAGCCTCGTAAGCCGAATCAGACCGGCGAGCTCTTTCTCCGTCAAAGGACGGTATTGTCCCGGGGACAACTCCGGCGCCAGCGTGAGACTTCCCATGGATACCCTCTTTAAATACAGCACCTTTCTTCCCACTGCCTTTGCCATCCTTTTTATCTGGTGATATTTTCCCTCTTTTATCGTAATATAAACGGCATATTTTTCCGAACCGTCCAAAGCCGGCTCCAAAACCGCCGGCATCGTTGGTCTCTTTTCTCCGATATCCAGTCCCTGGGCGAACTGTTTTTGTTCTTTTTCTCCCACGGCGCCGTCCAGCACGGCATAATAGCGCTTGTCCACATGCCTGCCCGGCGCCAGCAGTTCATGAGCCATGGCCCCGTCATTAGTCAGCAGCAAAAGTCCTTCCGTGTCCTTGTCGAGCCGTCCCACCGGAAACAGCCCCCTCGCATCTTCTCCAATCCAATCCGTGACCGTTTTCTCCCTGGCGTCCTCCGTGGCGGTGATCAGACCTTTCGGCTTATAAAACATCAGATAAGTATATTCCTCGTAAACACACGGCCGTCCGTCCACACAGATTTTCGCCGTCTCAGCGTCTATCTTCGTCTCCGGCCTTGTGACCCTCTCTCCGTCCAGGGTGACCCTTCCCTTTTTTAAAATCTGTTTCGCCTCACTGCGGCTCATTCCTTCCGCTTTCGTCAAATATTTATCCAGACGCATTGCTTTCATTGTTTTCTCCATCCCGGGGCATATTTATTCTTTATCACGCCCCCCGTTCTTTTTCCCCATCCAAGGGGATAATCGTCCACGCAGACAAGCACCCAGCCATCCTCCCCCGGCGCCTCTATCGTCTCACAGCGCAAATACCGTTCCACTCTCTCGTCCTGCGCCGAAAGCTTCACCGTATTCCCATACTGCGACACGCAAAGAGCCTGCGCCAGCGCCTGGGACGGCTCGAAACGTTTCTTCTTGCAGTCGCCAAGATACAGTCCCGACCGGACCACCCTAAGTCCTTCCAGGGAGGGCAGACCGTCCGGCAGCAAAAAGGCCCTCTCTTCTATTCTCTGTATCAGGTTCTGTTTTTGAAGAGGCAGACCGCAGTCTTGCAAAAAGGCCTCCATTTCCCTCGGAAGCCTCTCCTCTTTTTTCTCCGGCGCCTTCCGCTCTCCTTTTTTCTTTTTCCTTCGAGGGAGGAACGCTTTCTCCGCCTTCTCTTCCTCTTCGTCCGCCATCTTTTCTTCCTCTCCGCCCGTCTTTTGAAGGAGAGCGGCAAACTGCCCCTCTCCTTCCACCTTGTGATTCCAGAAACGGCGGCACCTTTTCAGCGCCTCCCGTCCGCTCAGACTCCACTCCGGATGTCCTTCATCCACACCGGAAAAAAGAGGAAGTTCCAACAGGGAAAACGCTCCTTCTTCCTCAAGGAGGGTCTCCACCACCTGCTCATTTTCTTCCGGAGAATAAGTGCAGGTGGAATACAAAAGATAACCGCCTGGCTTTACCATGCAAGCTGCCTGCCTCAACAGTTCTTTTTGTATCCGGCTGTATTCTTCGACGGCCTCCTCACTCCATCTTTCCGCCATGGACGGCTCTTTTCGGAACATCCCCTCCCCCGAGCATGGGGCATCCACCAAAATACTGTCAAAATATCCGGCAAACACCCGGCAAAGCTTCTCAGAAGACTCACATAAAATCATCCCGTTCCTCACTCCCGCCATCTCCATATTTTTTAGCAGCGCCTTGCAGCGGGAAATGCTGATATCGTTGGCGACGATGACTCCCCGGCCTCCCAGCTTGCCGGCCAGAGCCGTCGTCTTCCCGCCGGGGGCAGCACACAGATCAAGAACCCTGTCCCCCGGTTTTACCGGCAAAAAAGAAGCAGGAGCCATGGCACATGGTTCCTGTAAATAATATACACCCCCATGATAATAGGGATGCAGGGACAATCTCTCTTCTTTTTCGCAATAATAGCCTCCCTCGCACCAGGGAACCGGACTTGCGGCAAGCCGGCGGAGAAACTCCGCCGGCGCCTTCTTTAATGGATTGATTCTAAAAGTCTGTCCGTATTTTTTATTGAAGCTGGAAAGGTACTCCTCGTAATCCTCTCCCAGAAGTCTCCGCATTTTTTTCTCATAGGTTTCCGGTAATTTCATTGCCATTCTCCCTCACGTCAGGCTCTGCGCCCGATATCCTTCGGATATGATATCTAACTGGCTGGCAAAATGCTGAAGCTGCATCATATCATCCATCACATATACTTTGTAAAACTCATCCTGAATCTTCGTCACTTCTCTTTTGTTTGCCACCCTGTAAAGGTTTTGGATATTATTTAAAATATCTTTGACCAGGTTTTCCTTCTTCTGGTGAGAATTCTGGGCATCCATAATCTCATCCCTCACATCCGACATGGCCTTGTCAATCTCCACGATGGCCTGGGATGCGTCAATTAATTTTTTCTGAATATAATCAGGAATATTTTCTTTATACTTATATTGCAGGGAATGCTCTATCGTCGCCCAGAAATTCATCGCCATCGTGCGTATCTGAATCTCGGCGCTCAGAGTCTTCTCTCCCTTCACCGTGTTTACTTTGTATTCAATAATCATATGATAGCTTCGATAACCACTCGCCTTCATATGACGGATATAGTCTTTTTCGCATTTGACCTTCATGTCCGTCCGCTGTTTTATCAGCTTCACAACTCTGTCGATGTCCTCCACAAACTGACAGTTGATGCGAAGTCCCGCAATGTCCTCTATCTTCTTTTCTATGTCGTTCATAGAGACATTCTTCCGCTTCATCTTATCCAAAATACTGACAATACTCTTTAATCTTCCTTCCACTGACTCGATGGGAGAATACAATCCCCGCGACCTGTGTTCTGTAATCACATGATTAAACTTTACCACCAGTTCATCTACCGCAAGCTGGTACGGGTCAAGCAATTCTCTCCATAGCTGTATCTCCATGTAACCACCCCCTCATATTACCGTCTATACAACATAGTTCCCACAAAAGAATTCTGTCACATACTGAGGATTTCTCCGCTTCATTTTTTCTGTTTTGCAGAGAGCCACAGATGTTTGTTTTTCCACTCAGGGCGACAGATTGTCTTTTTTTCTATACATTTTCATTATACCATAGAACGGCAAAAAAAGCACATCTTAATTGCCGCCTGTTTGTGTCAAGTAAACGTTGGCAACTTTTCTTTTGTTTTTCTTTCAAATGT
>JAUNJG010000034.1 GCA_030533385.1 Eubacteriales bacterium
GATCTCTTCCCTTTATTTTTTTCTTTTTTGCCAATGATAATTATACTCTAAGTATCGAAAAACAGTTGTTTTCTTTCTGAAATATGTTATTATAATAAAATAATAGGTTATATAATTTATGTCCTTGACGGAATATTTCCTTTGTTACTGTTCGGCTGTGCATGTCCGCCCGAAGCGGCGCTTTGTTTCTGATGTGTGCGGTGGGAGAACAGCGGGGACATTTTCTTATGATTTTTTTCCTGATGAATTCTCAGCGTCTCTGTACATGATTTTGATGTTCTGGTGCGTTCCATTTTTATTGAATTTATAGCTGGCAAGACAAGAAGGGATACGAGCGGTTGTCTCGTGGATGACAAGGCCTAAGACTGTAGTTCATACCAAGCGTTTTTTAAATATGTCCATGCCGGTATCCTCGTTGCGTGGATGATCTGACAGACAAAACGCATAAAAGGGCAATCGGTCCGAAAGGATAGACAGGCGTGTTCGGATATTACTTGTCTGTCTAAGATGGCAGCGCATCTGTTTTTTACAATTATCTGGGAAATATCGGTATATCAGATTCAGTTTTTGAAAGTTTTTAGTTTTGAGAAAAGAAACTGCACAGGATTCTCTCGTCGGCGGGAACAGATCTTGAACACAGAATAAGCAGTCTCCCTCTTCAAATGCGCAGAGCATTAAGTGGGGGATGGGGACGCTTATTTCAGTGGGGGATGCAAAGTCTCTGCTGAAAGCTGCGGAGCGGTCTGCGTTCCTGAGAAAGCAGCAAAGCAGATTGCAAATATCCGCTTTACCTGTGACGTGTTTTGCCGGAGAATAAGAGAAATGGCCCGGCGGGAAGCGGCGGTGCGAAGTTTGCAGTATAATATAAAGATAAAAAAATAACAAAAGACAATGTTAATGTAGAGCATAATAGAGGGTAGAGATAACGGAGGTATTGTATGAATTATCGCAACATGACCATGCTGCAGCTTCGAGCCGCAGCGAAAGAGAAAGGACTTCGGGGAGTTAGTACCTTAAAAAAGGAGCAGCTTCTGGAGAGACTTCTGGAGGCTGGAGACGAGGAACGAATGTCGGAGAAGGCGTCATCAAGAGAAGTTGTCGGCGTTTTCCAGTCTGAGAAAACGGAGCGGAACGGCAGCGGATATTCTTCCGGAGAGAGGGCGGAGAGAACCGGTGGATACTCCGGCGGGGAGAGAACGGAGAGGACGAGTTCCCGTTATGGCGGCGGAGACCGCCTGGAAAACGGGATGAAAAGCGAGTTGGCAAGTCTCGACAGCGGAGTGAAGGCAGACGGCATTTTGGAGGTCATGCCTGATGGCTATGGCTTCATCCGGTGTGAGAATTACCTTCCGGGAGAGAATGACGTCTATGTCTCCCCGTCCCAAATCCGCCGGTTTAACTTAAAGACCGGAGACATTCTTGTGGGAAACATCCGGGTGAAGACGCAGAATGAAAAATATAGCGCTCTTCTTTATGTAGAGTCGGTCAACGGCTATAAGCCCTATGAGGCACAGAAAAGAAAAAGCTTTGAAGATTTGACGCCGATTTTCCCAAATGAGAGGATTTGCCTGGAGGAGGAGAGCGCACCGATTTCCATGCGGATGGTGGATTTGCTTTCTCCGATTGGAAAGGGACAAAGAGGAATGATCGTCTCCCAGCCAAAAACAGGAAAAACGACCCTCATGAAACAGATAGCAAAAAGCATCACAACTTCCTACCCTGATATGAAACTGATTGTGCTGTTGATTGACGAGAGACCGGAGGAAGTCACAGACATCCGAGAATACATCGAAGGGCCGAATGCAGAGGTGATTTACTCTACCTTTGACGAGTTGCCGGAGCATCACAAGAGGGTGTCCGAGATGGTGTTGGAGAGAGCGAAGCGCCTGGTGGAACATGGGGAGGATGTGGTCATTTTGCTGGACAGCATCACTCGTCTGGCAAGGGCCTACAATCTCGTGGTTCCTCCGAGCGGGAGAACCTTGTCCGGCGGTCTTGACCCGGCGGCGCTTCACATGCCGAAGAAGTTTTTCGGAGCGGCAAGAAATATGAGGGAGGGCGGAAGCCTGACGATTCTTGCCACGGCGCTGGTAGATACCGGAAGCAAGATGGATGACGTGGTGTTTGAGGAGTTTAAGGGAACCGGTAACATGGAGCTGGTGCTCGACAGAAAGCTGGCGGAAAAACGGATTTTTCCTGCCATCAATATTCAAAAATCCGGCACGAGACGGGAAGATCTGCTACTGACGAAGGAGGAGCAGGAGATCGCCTACTCTCTCCACAGGGAGATGTCCGGAAGCCGCGCGGAAGAAAATGTGGAACAGATTGTACATTTTTTCAAAAAGACGAAAAACAACAAAGAGTTTATTCAGGTGATGCGCCAGACGCTGCATCGATGAAGACAAAGACCTCGGAAACTGTCGGGGAGCCGCCGCAAGAAAAGATTCCGGCACGGCTGTGAGAAGGAACACAGCCGTGCCGAAACCTTTTTATCGGAAACAAAGAACGAGGGGAATCGTCTCCCCATCTTCTTCCGCATCGCCGAAAAGGAGGCGCACCGGCAGACGGCCACCCTGCGACTTGATTTTGTAAGGGTTTCTTTCTTGACGGAAAAATCAATCTATGAAATAATGGATAGGAATAAATTTTAAGAGAAAGAGGAAAAAACATCATGTTAAAAAGCTATCTGGTGGTATTCTTGATTTCCATGGTACCATTAATCGAACTGAGGGGAGCGATACCTTACGCAGTGGGGTTTGACCTTCCTCTTTTGCAGTCTTACATCGTGGCCATCGTGGGGAATATGCTTCCGGTGCCCGTGATTTATCTGTTTGCAAGGAAGGTACTTGTGTGGGGATCGGCCCGCGAGATTCCCGTCTTCAGTCGTTTTTGTGGCTGGTGTCTGCAAAAAGGCGAAAAGGGCGGGGAGAAATTAAAAGAGAAGGCAGGGCGGGGACTGTTTGTGGCTCTCCTGCTCTTTGTGGGGATTCCTCTTCCCGGAACGGGGGCGTGGACAGGCACTCTGGCCGCCAGTATCCTGAATATGGGATTTAAGTCCAGCGTGATCGCCGTGATGGGCGGCGTGGTGTTGGCGGGTATCATCATGGGAATGGGAAGCACGGTCTTCTTCTCCTTGATACACATGATGATATAGGAGAGAGGAAAACAGGAAGAGGGCGTTTGTGCGCCGCAGGAGGAAGTTATGAATCAGTGGAAGAATTTTTTTCAGAAGATATACGGAATAGACGGCTTGTCCTGTGGACTGTTATTGCTGAGCATGATTTTCAGTCTGCTGGCAATGTTGCTGCCGTCCTCTATGATGAAGGTGCTAAACGCCGTGAGCCTCGTTCCGCTGTTTTTGTGCCTCTGGCGCTTCTTTTCCCGCAACCACCAAAAGAGAGCCTTGGAAAACCAGGGGTTTATGAGGCTGATGCGTCCTTTGTTTGAATATGTGGACAGAAAAAATCAGGAGAGGGAAGAGGCGCAGATGTTTCGATTTTTTAAATGCCCGGCCTGCACCCAGAAAATCCGGGTGCCGAGGGGCAAGGGAAAAATTGAGATTACCTGTCCAAAATGTGGAAACAAGTTTATAAAGAAGACTTGAGTGCAGCCTGTTTGGAAAAGACACAGCCGCAATAGTTTTGACGGTAAAGATGATATTGTTCTGACAGAGCGATGGAGCGGAGATATCCGCTCCTTTTTTTAAAATCAGAAGGAAGGTGGCGGACGCCGTAAGTCTCTTCCAGCTGTTCTCCGATTTCGTTGATCCACCGGGCATTTTTGTGGGGGCTGATGGAGAGAGTGGTGGTAAAGTAATCTGCGCCAAGCCGGGCTGCGGCGATGGCCGCCTCCTCCATGCGAAGTCTATAACAGTGATAACAGCGGATGCCTCGCTCCGGCTCCTGTTCCATGCCCTTTGCCATCGCAAAAAAGCGCTCCGGATCATAATTTCCTTCCAGGAAGGAGACTTGTTGTTCGAGGCCGGACTCCCGGATGAGACGCTTCATCTCCTGTACCCGCTTGACATATTCAGTTTCCGGCGTCACGTTGGGATTATAATAAAAAATCGTGATGTGAAAAAAGCGGGTGAGATATTCGAGGACATAGCTGCTGCACGGAGCGCAGCAGGCGTGGAGCAAAAGGGAAGGTTTTTCTTCCTCGAGGGGATGTTCCCCGATGCCTCCGATAATTTTTTCTAATTCTTTTTGGTAGTTTCTGTTTTGATTGTTTGTTTTCTTCCGGTTCATCATATTTGACTGCGGGGCGCATCTCCCATTGGAAAAAGCTTTGGGGAGCGCCTCCTCCTTTCTGTTCTATTTTTTTTGTTCTCGCAGCCCGAGATGAACGCTGGTTTCGTCTCAGGCACATTCGGCTACTGTCCATTTACCTCTCTGTTTCGGGTAGCTTTCATTTTCCTGCCGGTATGAATCATAACAGAATTTGGAGAATTAATCCAGACTTCGAGACATTTTTCGTTCGGAAGCATATACTGATAAAAAAACGCAGGTAAACTATGGCAGACTTTGGAACATTGCAGGTTAGTTTGGTGGAAGGGGACACTGATATCCCGGTGGCAGGGGCCTCGGTGGATGTCTCAACCACGGGGGAGCCGGATAAAATACTGGAAAGGCTGACGACGGATTCCTCAGGGCAGACGGAGACGATCTCCCTGGAGACGCCGCCGCTGGAATATTCTCTGGAGCCGGTGGATGAACAGCCTTACGCAGAGTATAATCTCAGGATACAGGCGCCGGGATATGAGTCGCTGACTGTCTCCGGCGCACAGCTGTTTTCCGGGCAGCTTGCTCTGCAGCGGCAGGGAATGAGAAGGGCAGGGCAGGGGGGACTTGATTATGAGGTGCTTGCCATCGGCCCTCACACTCTGTTTGGAGAATATCCGCCGAAAATTGCGGAGAGCGAACTAAAAGATATCAATGCCACCGGGGAGGTCGTGTTAAGCCGCATCGTGATTCCCGAATATGTGGTGGTTCACGACGGCGCCGTCAATGATTCCACGGCGGCCAATTATTATGTATTGTACGGAGATTATATAAAAAATGTGGCGTCCTGTGAAATTTATGCCACCTGGCCGGAGGCAGCGCTGCGGGCCAATATCATCGCCATCATGTCTTTTACCCTGAACAGGGTCTACACAGAATGGTATAGAAATAAAAATTATGACTATACCATCACTTCCTCCACCGCCTATGATCAAAAATGGATTGCGGGAAAGACCGTGTATGAGAGCATCAGCCGGGTGGTGGATGATATTTTTAATTCTTATTTGTCAAGACCGGACATCACCCAGCCGCTGCTGGCGCAGTATTGTGACGGCAGGAGGGTTCTTTGTCCTGACAGGCTGAGCCAGTGGGGTTCCAAGAGCCTGGCAGATGATGGGCTTTCTGCAGAGGAAATTTTAAAATATTACTATGGGGACGATATTTATATTAATACGACGGAAACCATATCCGGGGTGCCTGCTTCCTGGCCAGGTTACACTTTGGAGGTCGGCTCCTCGGGGCCGAAGGTGCGGCAGATGCAAGAGCAGCTCAATACCATTGCCGGGGATTATCCAGCCATCCCGCTGCTGCGGGTGGACGGGGTTTACGGGTCCGCCACGGAAAATTCGGTGAGAGAATTTCAAAAAATATTTAATATGCCGGTGACCGGAGATGTGGATTTTGCCACCTGGTATAAGATTAGCCAGATTTATGTGGGAGTCAGCCGCATTGCGGAATTAAATTAGAAAAGTGTTCCCCCTCCTCGCCGGTGATGAGAGCGAAGGAGGGGGCCTTGCCCCGGGAGATTCATACTTTTGTCCTGGGATGGTACGGGGAGGTTGTGGACGGCGGGGCGCAAAAAATAATCCTTCTTTCTCTTGTATTTCGTGGAGTTTTATGTTAAAATTTGAGCAATTTAAGTGGCCCTTTTCTTAAGAAAAAGAGACGGTTTTTCGCATGGCAGATGGACGGAGCCTGTCTGGCGGCGAAAGAAAAAACCGAAATCTGTGCGAAGCGACCCGAGATGTGGTGCGTCGTCCGAACAGTCGGGGCTGCTTGAAAAGATGGTGCGACTCATTTGCAAAAAGATAGAAAAAGATATGCTCCCGGCAGCCATGAAAAAGATGCGATGTCGAGTTGCTGTTAAGCCGGGGGAACCCGTCTTTTTTTTTGCGTGTAAGATGGAAAGCACCGCAAAATACAGTGGGATGCAGGCTGGCCTGCCGGGGAATCTTCGCCATCAGGACGCATTTTTGGAGATCGTCCGCCGAGACACATGGCCCCGGACAAAGCCGCACATCGTTTATGTCGAAACCTGTGGGTGGATCCCGGGCGGGGAACAGAACAGGGAATAGATAGAAAGGAACGTGACATCATGAAGGCATTTCTGATTTTGGAAGACGGAACTGTGCTGACAGGAGAAAGCTTCGGTTCTGCGAGAGAGGCGATCAGCGAAATCGTTTTTAACACGTCCATGACGGGATATCTGGAGATATTGACCGACCCTTCCTATGCGGGACAGGCCGTCGTTATGACCTATCCGCTCATTGGGAATTACGGCATCTGCATGGAGGATATGGAGTCGGGACGTCCGTGGCCGGGGGGCTTGATTGTCCGCGAGTATTCTAAGCTGGCCAGCAATTTCCGAAACGAGATGACTCTTGATGCATTTTTAAAGAAGTATGATATTCCCGGAATCGCCGGAGTGGACACCAGACATCTGACAAGAATTTCCAGAGAGCACGGTGTCATGAATGGACTGATCACAACCAGAGAGAATTTTAACCTGGAAGAAGAACTGGAAAAAATCAGGGCCTATCGGGTAAAAGGCGTTGTCCGGGAAGTCTCATGTAGGGAGAAAAGAGTGTTGCCGGGAGAAGGATTCCGGGTGGCCCTCATGGATTACGGTGCAAAGCACAATATTGAAACCTCTCTGCACCGACTCGGCTGCCAGGTGACCGTCTATCCGGCGTACACGAAGGCCGAGGAGGTTCTCGCCGACGGGCCGGACGGCATCATGCTGTCAAACGGGCCGGGGGATCCGAAGGAGTGTGGGGAGATTATCGAGGAACTCAAAAAGCTTTTTGCCACGGACGTACCGATTTTTGGCATTTGTCTGGGACATCAGCTCATGGCCCTTGCCAACGGTGCAGATACAAGAAAGATGCACTATGGACACCGGGGAGCCAATCATCCGGTGAAGGATTTGAAAACCGGAAAGGTGTATATTTCTTCTCAGAACCACGGTTATGTGGTGAGAGAAGATTCCCTGAACAGAGATTTGGCGGAGGTAAGTTTTATCAATGTCAACGACGGAAGTCTGGAGGGAATCCACTATCTGGGGAAAAATGTGATGACGGTGCAGTTTCACCCGGAGGCCTGCCCTGGCCCCAATGATTCCTCATTTCTGTTTCAAGAGTTTATCAATATGATGGAGGTGGCGAAAGATGCCTAAGAATCCCAGTATAAAAAAAGTGCTTGTTATTGGCTCCGGCCCGATTGTCATCGGTCAGGCGGCAGAGTTTGACTATGCGGGGACCCAGGCCTGCCGTTCCCTGAAGGAGGAGGGCATCCACGTCGTGCTGGTCAATTCTAATCCGGCGACCATCATGACCGACAAGGACATTGCCGACGAAGTGTTTATTGAGCCTCTGACCCCGGAGGTCATCAAGAAGCTGATTTTGAAGGTGTCTCCGGACAGCCTGCTTCCGACGCTGGGCGGCCAGGCGGCTTTAAACATCGCCATGGAGCTGGAGGAGTGCGGTTTTTTAAGAGAGCATAAAGTAAGGCTCATCGGCACCACGGGAAAGACCATTCGGAAGGCGGAAGACAGGGAAGCTTTCAAGGAAACCATGGAAAAAATCGGGGAGCCTATTGCGCCAAGCAAGATTGTCACCGATGCCATGGATGGATTGGCCTACGCCAGGGAAATCGGATTTCCGGTAGTGCTTCGTCCTGCCTATACCCTGGGCGGCAGCGGCGGCGGCATCGCAGATGACGAGGAAACGTTTATGGAGATCATCCAGAACGGTCTTCGTCTAAGCCGGGTGGGTCAGGTTCTGGTAGAAAAGTGTATTGCGGGCTGGAAGGAAGTAGAGTATGAGGTAATGCGGGACGGAAACGGCACCTGCATCACCGTGTGTAACATGGAAAATATCGATCCGGTGGGCGTGCATACCGGCGACAGCATCGTGGTCGCCCCGTCCCAGACGCTCGGGGACAAGGAATACCAGATGCTTCGCAACTCTGCCTTAAACATCATTTCCGAGCTGGGCGTGGAAGGCGGCTGTAACGTGCAGTTCGCTCTTCACCCGGAGAGTTTTGAGTACTGCGTCATTGAGGTCAATCCCCGGGTCAGCCGCTCCTCCGCCCTGGCATCCAAGGCAACCGGCTATCCCATCGCAAAGGTCACGGCAAAGATTGCACTTGGATATCATCTGGACGAGATTAAGAATGCGGTCACGGGGAAAACATTTGCCAGCTTTGAGCCGGCTCTTGACTACTGCGTGGTAAAAGTGCCCCGTCTGCCTTTTGATAAATTTATTTCTGCCTCCCGCAACCTGACGACGCAGATGAAGGCCACGGGGGAGGTTATGAGCATCTGTACCAATTTTGAGGGGGCGCTGATGAAGGCGCTCCGCTCCCTGGAACAGCATGTGGATAGCCTGATGCACGGAGATTTTGACAAATTGTCTGACCAGGAATTGAAAGAGAATCTGCATATCGTGGATGATTTGCGCATTTACTGTATTGCGGAGGCGCTGCGCCGAAAGATGGATCCGGCCATGATTCATGAGATTACCATGATAGACCGCTGGTTCATTGACAAGCTGAACAACATCGTCGAGATGGAAGCTGCCCTGAGAGAAGCAAAGGAGCTTGATGGAGAGCTTTTGCTCAAAGCAAAGGAGATGGAGTTCCCGGATGCAGTCATCGGCCGCCTCATCGGAAGGGACGAAGCCTATGTAAAAAATCTGCGGAGAAACCTGAATATCACGCCCGCCTACAAGGTGGTGGACACCTGTGCCGCAGAGTTCCAGGCGGAGACACCTTATTATTACTCTTGCTTTGGCAGTTTCAACGAGGTGGAAAATGTCAGCGAAAAGAAAAAAATCATGGTGCTTGGCTCCGGCCCGATTCGCATCGGTCAGGGCATCGAGTTTGATTATTGTTCCGTACACAGCGTCTGGGCATTTAAGGAACTTGGCTATGAGACCATCATCGTCAACAATAACCCGGAGACGGTCAGCACCGACTTTGACATTGCCGACAAGCTTTATTTCGAGCCTCTCACCGAGGAGGATGTGGAGCATATCGTCGAGCTGGAGAAACCGGACGGCGCCGTGGTGCAGTTTGGCGGACAGACTGCTATTAAGCTGACAGAAAAGCTAAACAAAATCGGCGTGCCGATTCTTGGAACCAGTGCGGAGAATGTGGATGCCGCAGAAGACAGAGAATTGTTCGACCGGATTTTAGAGGACTGTTGCATTCCAAGACCGAAGGGTGACACGGTATTTACAAAAGAGGAGGCTCTGGAGGCAGCCAACAGGTTGGGATATCCCGTACTCATTCGCCCTTCCTATGTGCTGGGAGGACAGGGGATGCAGATTGCCATCTCCGACGAGGACATCGCAGAGTTCATGGATATCATTCAGCGGTATGCCCAGGAACATCCGATTCTCATTGATAAATATCTGATGGGAAAGGAAGTGGAAGTGGACGCCGTGTGCGATGGGGAGAATATTTTGATTCCGGGAATTATGCAGCATGTGGAGCGTGCAGGTATCCACTCCGGCGACAGTATTTCCGTCTATCCGGCCAGAGATCTCTCGCCGAAAGTTAAGAGGGTGATTGGACATTATACGGAACTGTTGGCGAAGGCTCTGCATGTGATCGGGCTGATTAACATTCAGTTTATCGTCTATCAGGAGGAGGTTTACGTCATTGAGGTCAATCCCCGCTCTTCAAGAACCGTACCTTACATCAGCAAGGTGACGGGTATCCCGATTGTGGATTTGGCTACCAAGGTGATGACCGGACAAAAGCTTGTGGATTTGGGTTATGAGCCTGGGCTTGCCCCGGAATCGCCGTACTGGGCCATCAAGATGCCGGTCTTTTCCTTTGAGAAGATTCGGGGGGCGGACATCAGTCTGGGGCCGGAGATGAAATCCACGGGGGAATGTCTTGGCATTTCAAAAAATTATGAGGAGGCCCTCTATAAAGCTTTTCTCGGAGCAGGAGTGAATCTACCGAAGCATAAAAAGATGATCATGACGGTGAAGGATGCAGACAAGATGGAGGCCGTGGAGGTGGGAGAGCGGTTTGCCGCCCTCGGCTATGAGATTTATGCGACCAGAAGTACCTGTAAATATTTAAAAGATCACGGTGTGCCTGCCCGGAGGATAAACAAGATAGAGGAGGCTCGTCCGAATCTTTTGGATTTGATTTTCGGACACCAGATTGATCTGATTATTGACACCCCGTCCCAGGGGATTGAGAGAAGCAAAGACGGCTTTGTCATCCGACGTCATGCCGTGGAAACAGGCGTGACCTGCCTGACCTCCATTGATACGGCAAATGCACTGCTCACCAGCCTGGAGTCTTCCTGCCGAGAAGATTTGTCTCTGGTGGACATTGCTCAATTAGAGAAAGAAATCGAAGAAAGCAGCAGATAAAAGAGTCTGGTGTATTTTGGAGGAAAACCATGAATAATTATACCAAACAGGATATCATTCGCCTTGTTGAAGAAAACGATGTACAGTTTATACGTCTGCAATTTACAGACCTTTTTGGCGCACTGAAAAATGTGGCCATTCCGGTAAGCCAGCTGGAAAAGGCGCTGGACAACAAATGTATGTTTGACGGTTCTTCTATTGAAGGGTTTGTGCGGATTGAAGAATCCGATATGTATTTATATCCCGATTTGAACACCTTTGAAATTTTGCCGTGGAGGCCTCAGCATGGGAAGGTGGCGCGGCTGATGTGCGATGTCTACCGTCCGGAGGGGATTCCTTTTGAGGGGGACAGTCGGCACGTTTTAAAAAAGGTATTGGAAAAAGCGGCGCAGATGGGCTATACTTTTGATGTGGGGCCGGAGTGTGAGTTCTTCTTGTTCCACACGGATGATTACGGTCGGCCGACGGTCGTCACCCATGAAAAAGCCGGATATTTTGACGTGACTCCTCTGGATTTGGGAGAGAATGCCCGCAGGGACATTATCCTGAATCTGGAAAAGATGGGATTTGAGATTGAGGCATCTCATCATGAGGTGGCTCCGGCTCAGCATGAGATTGATTTCAAATATGACAATGCCCTGACGACGGCGGACAATATTATGACCTTTAAGATGACGGTAAAGACCATTGCCAAGCGCCACGGTCTTCATGCCACCTTCATGCCAAAGCCGGTGCAGGACGTGGACGGCTCGGGTATGCACATTAATATGTCTCTGTCAAAAGACGGAAAAAATATATTTTTTGATAAGACGGATTCCAAGAGATTGAGCAAAGACTGTTATCATTTTGTGGCGGGCCTGATGAGGCACGTTCGAGGAATGAGCTGTATCTGCAATCCTCTGGTCAACTCTTACAAGAGATTGGTCCCGGGCTATGAGGCGCCGGTGAACATTGCCTGGTCGGCCATCAACCGAAGTCCTCTTATCAGAATTCCGGCAGCCAGAGGTGCGGGAACCAGGGTGGAGTTTCGCAGCCCGGATGCGGCGGCAAATCCGTATCTGGTGATGGCGCTGTGCCTTGCCGCCGGGCTGGACGGTATCGAAAATGAGCTGATGCCGCCGGAGCAGGTGGGAAACAACATGTACCAGATGACGGAGGAGCAGCTGGAGAGGATGCGCATCGGCGAGCTTCCAAGGACGCTGGGAGAGGCCTGCCGGGCCTTTGAGGAGGACGCTTTCGTGCAGGAAGTGCTGGGCGCACACATCTCTGAAAAGTTTTTGCAGGCGAAGAAAAAAGAATGGCAGGAATACAACAAATTTGTATCGCAATGGGAAATTGACGAGTATCTTTATAAATTCTAACATCCGACAGAACGGTTTGTCTCTCTGCGTGTAGAGGAAGCAAGGCTGAAAGACGGGCTGTTTCAGTCTGAGAGGCCCATTCGCCGGAACTACTTACATGGCAAGAGCGGCAGGTGAAAAAATGATAAATATTATTGTTGTTTTCCCGAAGAAGGAAGTCACATTAAAAATAAAAAATATTTTAATTAAGAATGGCTATGAGGTGTCGGCGGTCTGTCTGACCGGCGCCCGGGTCATGCAGGCTGTGGGGCAGATGGAAGCCGGAGTTATCGTATCCGGAATCCGGTTTGCGGACATGATGTACCATGAGCTGAGGGATTGCCTGCCTGACAATTTTGAGATGATTGTGGTTGCCAACCGGCATCAGTGGGAGGAATATGGCGATGACGATGTCATCTATCTTCCTCTGCCCATGAAGGGATTTGACTTGATAGATACGGTGGCGGACATTCTCATGGATATGAACCGCAGGATGAAAAAAAATCGTGATAAGCCAAAGCTTCGCTCCGCAGATGACCAGGGAGTCATCAATCAGGCGAAGCTCCTGTTGATGAAAAGAGGAAGTTACACGGAGGAGGAGGCGCATCGCTACCTGCAAAAACAAAGCATGGACAGCGGGACCAATATGGTGGAGACTGCCCATATGGTGCTTGACATGTTTTGACGAAGCAGGACAGTTCCTCCGCACCTTATCAATGGAAAAGGAGAAGGTTATGAAGTTTACGAAAATGCATGGAATAGGGAACGACTATGTATATGTCAATTGTTTTGAGGAAGAAGTGAAGGATCCGGCGACAGTTGCCAGATTTGTGAGCGACCGGAACTTTGGAGTCGGATCGGACGGACTGATTCTGATCCGCCCGTCTGAGAAGGCGGATTTTCAGATGGATATTTATAATGCCGACGGTTCCCAGGCGGAGATGTGTGGGAACGGCATCCGCTGCGTGGGAAAATATGTCTATGATTACGGTCTGACGGACAAGACGGAGATCACGGTGGACACCCTGGGAGGAATCAAGCATTTGACTCTGACTGTCGAGGGTGGAAAGGTATCCCTCGTCCGGGTGAATATGGGACAGCCGATTCTTGACCCCCGGGAGATTCCGGTTCGCTATGAAGAAAATCCGGTGGTCAATGTGCCGATTGAAGTGAAGGGAAGAGAGTATCATATCACCTGCGTCTCCATGGGAAATCCTCATGCAGTGGTGTTCATGGATCATGTGAGAGATTTGGACATAGAGCGCATTGGACCATGCTTTGAAAATCATACAAAGTTCCCGAAGAGAATTAACACGGAGTTCGTTGAAGTTCTTGATAAAAATACTGTGAACATGCGAGTGTGGGAGAGGGGAGCGGGAGAGACGCTCGCCTGCGGAACCGGCGCCTGTGCGGCGACGGTGGCCTGCGTGTTAAACGGGAAGACGGAGAACTGCCTGACCATGCACCTGCTGGGAGGAGACTTGCAGATTGAATGGGACAGGGAGGAAAATCAAATATATATGACCGGGACGGCCACCACCGTGTTTGACGGGGAGCTGTCGTTCGTTCCGGAAAAGTAAAAATTTGTGACAGGCGACATGCCGGAGAGGAGACGAAAGATGTTTAAAGTAAATGATAATTATTTAAAGCTTCCGGGAAGCTACCTGTTTTCTAACATTGCGAAAAAGGTGGCGGTGTTCCAGGAAGCAAATCCGGACAAGGAGGTCATTAAACTGGGAATCGGGGACGTGACCCTGCCTTTGGCACCTAAAGTGATAGAGACGCTCCATGAGGCGGTGGATGAAATGTCCCGTGCGGAAACCTTCCATGGCTATGCGCCGGATTTGGGTTACCCATTCCTTCGGGATGCCATTGTAAAAGAGGACTATGCAAGCAGGGGATGCGATGTCAGCGCCGATGAGATTTTTATCAGCGACGGTGCAAAGTGTGATTCCGGAAACATCCAGGAGATTTTTAGCCTGGACAATAAAATTGCCGTCTGCGATCCGGTGTATCCTGTCTATGTGGACACCAACGTTATGGCGGGAAGAACCGGTGTGTACGACCCTTCCTCTGAGACGTGGAGCGATGTGATTTATATGCCTTGTACCGCGGAAAATCATTTTATTCCGGAGTTTCCGTCCGAGGAGCCGGATCTGATTTATCTTTGCATCCCGAACAATCCGACGGGAACGACCATCACGAAATCCCAGCTTCAGGAGTGGGTGGATTACGCCAACCGCATCGGTGCAGTCATCATTTACGATGCCGCCTACGAGGCGTATATCAGCGAGGAGGACGTTCCTCACAGCATCTACGAATGTGAGGGAGCAAGAACCTGCGCCATCGAGCTTCGCAGCTTTTCCAAAAATGCCGGCTTTACGGGAACCCGTCTCGGATTTACCGTCGTGCCAAAGGATTTGAAGGCGGGAGATGTCTCCCTGCATTCTCTCTGGGCAAGAAGACATGGAACGAAATATAACGGGGCGCCTTACATCATTCAGAGAGCAGGAGAGGCCTGCTACACGGAAGAAGGAAAAGCGCAGTTAAAGGAGCAGGTTGCCTATTATATGAGAAATGCAAAGACCATCAAGGAAGGGCTGGCGGGTGCCGGATTTACTGTGTTCGGCGGCGTCAATGCTCCTTATATCTGGTTAAAAACGCCGGATAAGATGACTTCCTGGGAGTTCTTCGATTATCTGTTGGAAAAGGCAAACATCGTGGGAACGCCGGGTTCGGGATTTGGACCGAGTGGAGAAGGATATTTCCGGCTAACTGCGTTCGGTTCCTACGAAAATACTTTGCGGGCCATGGAAAGAATTAAAAATTTATAGAGAGAATATTTTCTGGAAATGACATTCGCACAGGAATCGAAAGCCTTGTCGGGAAGAAATTTTCTTCTCGGCGGAGGGTTTTCGATTCCTCTTTTTTTCCATCGGTAAAAATGGGAGAATGAGGGCGGAGAAGGGCGAGGCAAAGGAGATATCAAAATATGAAGATTCTTTTAATTCTTTTTTATCCTGATGATTTTTCATAGTAAATGTGATATCATATCTAAAGGTTTGCATGAAGAAAAAGGCAGGAGGAAAAAAATGTTTCGTAAAAATAAAAACAATGATTTATCCAATGAAAAGGAATGGGAAAATGGTTCTCAGGACATGACCCGAGATATGGATATAGAAACGGCCGAGACAGAACCGGATGGGGAGTCATATGATGCACAGACCGAGGAAGAAGAGGGAGGGAGACGGGAACGCCGCCGGGAGAAGAAAAAAAGGTTCTCTTTTTTCAGAAAAAAAGAGGAGGAGAGTCTCTACGGCGAAGAGGCCTATGAAGAAGAGTCCGACGTTTCCTGGGAAGGAGATCAGGAAGAAGGGTACGAAGGGGAGTATGACGCCGGGGAAGAGTACGAAGAATATGAAGAATACGAAGAAGAGGATGGGGAGGAAGAGGAATACGAAGAAAGTGATGGAGAAGAAGAATATGAGGAGGAGATAGAGGAAGGTTTCCAGGAAAAAAAGGGATTGTTCAGATTTTTCCGAAAGAAAGACGAAGTCTTAGAGGAAGAGTCTTTGCCTGGCTCCGAGGAGGAGACTTTTTCAGGGGAAGGGTATTACGAGCTGGAAGAGGAGAAAAAAAAGTTTTCCAAAAAGAAGATTCTTTGCATCGTCGGAGCGGCCTTCCTTGTGGTTGGCGTCGTGATTTATTTCATGGTGAGCAACATCAGCGGCGGGGACGAAGGAGAGGCCTATGTGGAATCCGTGATGGAAATTATGGGATATCGCAGCGGCAGCGGAGCGAACAACCGCTATACCGGAGAGGTGGAAGCACAGGATTCCTGGAATGTTTCCTTGCAGTCCGGCCTTTCGGTGGAAAAATGTTTTGTGTCCGTAGGCGATGAGGTAAAAGAGGGGGATAAGCTGTTCTCCTACAATACAGAAGAGCTGAAGCTTGCCAAGGATAAAAAGGAGCTGGAGGTGGAGACGCTGCAAAACGAGAACACGCAGCTCAATAAGGACATTGCCTCCTATCAGTCTGATTTGAAGTCTGCCAATGCCAGTGAAAAAATTGAGCTGCAAACGCAGATTCTCACAGCACAGACGACCATTAAGAAGAATGAGTTCGCCATCAACTCAGGGAAAGAAGATATCAAAAAGCTGGAGGGCAACATTAAGGATGCCACGGTGACGAGCAAGATGAACGGAGTTGTAAAATCTATCAACACCGCCCTGGGAGAGGGGTCCGACGGGGATGATATGGACTCTGATATGATGGGGAGCGACACGGGAGACGATTCCGTCTATATGTCTATTCTTGCCATCGGGGATTACCGGGTGAAGGGAAAGGTTTCCGAGACAAACGTGTGGGATTTGAATGAAGGAGATTCCGTCATCATCCGTTCCAGAGTGGACGACACGGCGACCTGGAAGGGCGTCATCGAAAAAATCAAGACGGAGGAGACGGCGGATTCCGATGAGAACGAAGACAGTTATCTGGATGACGAGATGACCGGAGAGAGTGCTTCCAGTTATTATTTTTATGTGAGTCTTGACAGTGACGACGGTCTCATGATGGGCCAGCATGTGCTGATTGAGCAAAACAAGGGACAGGACGACACCAGGGAAGGGGTCTGGCTGCCTTCTGCCTATGTGAGAGAAGAGGGAGAAAAGTACTATGTCTGGGTTTCCAATCGAAGAGACCGGCTGGATTTAAAAGAAGTGACGATTGGGGAATACAACGAAGATTTGGATCAGTACGAGATCGTGAGCGGCGTGGACCTGGAAGACTACATTGCCTGTGATGCGGACAATCTCTCAGAAAATATGAAGACCACGAAAAAGCAGGTCAATGAGGGAGATGATGAGGACGAGTATCTGGATGAGGAGGAAAACGACGACGAAATCTACGACGACGAGGACGATTACGATGAAGATTTTTCTGACGAGGCGCTGTATGAGGAAGACTGGGATGAGGAGGACGAAGGAGAGTATGAGCTGATCGACGAAGGCTTTGATGAGTCTGAGTTTGAAGATGAAGATGACGGTCTGGACGAAGACGAGGTGGTGGACTTTACAGACAGAGACTGACGAAAGGACGTCGCGAAAGGAAGTATTGACAATGCTTTTAGAGCTAAAACATATTTATAAAAATTATAAGCAGGATAAAATCGTAGTGCCCGTACTCAAGGACATTAACATAGGAATTGAGGAGGGGGAGTATGTGGCAATCATGGGACCCTCCGGCTCAGGAAAAACGACGCTTATGAATATCATAGGCTGTCTGGATCGTCCGACCAAGGGGGAGTATCTCCTGGAGAATAAGTCAATCATAGATTACAATGAAAATCAGCTTTCGGATGTGCGGTTAAAGACGCTGGGATTTGTATTCCAAAGTTTTAATCTTCTGCCAAAACAGACGGCTCTTGACAATGTGGCCCTTCCTCTTGGCTATGCGGGCATCCCTGTCAGGGAGAGAAGGCAGATTGCCTTTCAGGCATTAAAAAAGGTGGGGCTGGAGGACAGAATCAAGTTTCGACCCTCTCAGCTTTCCGGAGGACAGCAGCAGAGGGTGGCCATCGCCAGAGCGCTGGTGAACAATCCAAAGATTATTTTGGCGGACGAGCCTACCGGAGCTTTGGACAGCCGTTCCGGTATTCAGGTGATGAATCTGTTCCGGGAATTAAATGAAGAGGGAGTCACTGTCATTATGATTACCCATGATGCCAATATTGCAGGCCATGCAAAAAAGGTTCTCAGGATTTTGGATGGAGAAATTGCGGATGATTCACAGGAAGGAGGCCGGATAGAATGAAAAACAAAAAGAAGCTTGTTATTATCATGACCGCAGTGGCGGTGGTCGTTGCGGCCGGCGGTGCGGGAGCGGTACATTTTATGCGAAACCGGGATACGAAAGCCGTGGAGGTGTATTCCATGGATATGTTAAACAGCGCGGGAATGTACGGTGATGAATCCGAATTGTCAGGAATTATAAGTTCTGACTATGTACAGGAGGTATATCCAAGCGGAGGTGAGGATGTCTCCAAAGTGTATGTCAAGCAGGGAGATAAAGTAAAAGAGGGAGACAACCTTCTTCAATACAATGTGGAGGAGGAAGAACTGGACTTGAAGCTGCAAAAGCTTCAGATTAAGGCATCGAAGATGGAAATCGAGCGGATGGAAAAAGAGCTGCAAAAGATGAAGGGCACGAAGACGACGGGAGCGTTAGACAACGGCAATAGCGGACTTGCAAACGCTTCCATGAACCTTTCTTCTATCAAGGACAGTGTGATATCCGCCCTGATGGGAGAAAATACAAAAGAAGAGGCCCCTTCTTCCGAGCCGGAAGAAACGAACACTGAGACAAAAGAGGAAGGCTCAGAAGGAGAGAAAGAAACGGAAGGAGATTCTTCTGAACAGGGAACTACGGCGACGGAGGATGCGTCGTCTGAGGAGCAGCCTGGAGAAGGTTCATCTGAGTCGGACGGAACCATGCAGGAAAAGCCGGACATCGGATTGGCATCCGTGACATCTCTGTCAGACAAAGAAGGAGGAGACGGAACGGCGCAGTCCCCGTACATTTTCAGGCTGAAGGTGGGGGCAGACGGAGCAGAGCCGGTGATCTCCGGTACACTTCTTAGAACGTTAAGCCCATCCTCCACGGGAAAAGGAGCCAAATACGCAACTTTTGAGCTTTACAAAGAGGGAGAAAAAACAGAGGTGATGTCCCTGACACCGGAACAGTATCTTTCGGATGGTCTTGAGGATAAGGCATATGCATATCATTCCGTGAAAGGACTCATCAAAGGGCCTCGTCGCCTCAAAGATAACATAGATTCTGTTTCCTCCTCCGGATATCTTCTTTATAAAGAAGGAACCGTGAGAGGAAGTGTTTTGCAGGAGCTGATGAAGAAAAGGGAAGAGGCATCGTTTTGTTTTTATGAGACGGAAGAATCTGACCTGTACGGAAGTGTCATCCTGCGTCCTGTGTATGCCGTCGAGGAGATAGAGGCGGCCAAAGACTATTCTTACGGAGAGTTGACCCGGTTGTCCCAGTCCGTGTACAGACAGAGGGTGCTGGATGTGCAGGCGGACTGCGCTTACGGCGACGGGGAGGCGGATTCTGCCTATGTGTTCAATCTAAACAGCAACGGAACCATCAAAGGTTCCGTGATTCAGGAATTGGTAAACGGAGACTGCACGGCAATCTTTAGGAAATATAATACAAAGGCTGATATGGAGGCGAAAAATGCCATGGAGCCGGAGGCGAAGATCACGGCGTCCACGCCGACGCTTCTTGATGTGAATGCCAACGGAGAATATACGGTAGACTGGCTGGCGGGAAGCATTCAGCGGGCGCTGGCATCCATCGAGCTGTCAGAAAAGATTGAAAAGAAGGAAGATGCCACCGGCGGAGATGGAAAAAAAGAGACGCCATATCTTTTCAAAATGCTGGAGAACGGGCAGGTGAAAGGTGCCGTCATCAATGATATTTTAAAAAACAGGGAATATGCAGTAATCGGAGAATATAAACTGAATAAAGATGGAAGTACGGGAGATGTGATTTCCGTCATTGAGATTCATCCGTCCACTCTGTTTAAGGAGAGCATCTCTTCTCTTGGCTGGTACACGGTGACGGATTTGAATGATTTGCTGGTGATGGCAAATAAAGTAGAGATTCGTCCGTTGAAAAAAACTGTCGAGGCAGGAAAGACTTACAAATTCAGCGTAAAAATTACGGGGCGTAATCCGGAAGCATTGCCGGTGAGCTGGACGCTGAAAAACAATAAATCAGAGTCCACCACATTAAATGACGGAGAGCTGGTGGTAGCGGCCGAAGAAACTGCGGACAGTCTGCGAATCATCGTGACAGCCGGGGAGAAGAAGGCGGCGATGACGGTCAAGGTGAAGAAATCTTCCCGGAAAGACTCCAATGGCGGTAAGACAGACGGTGGAAGTGACAGCAGTTACCGCTGGAACGGAGGCTCCGGAGGAGGCAGTCACGAGGAAGACTATAGCAGCTATACCTCGGAAGAATTGAGAGAGGCGATTTCTGATAAGGAAGATGAGCTGGCAGAGGCGAAGCAAGAGTTAAAAGAAGCGAGAATTAACTATAAAGAAGCAAAAAAAGAGGTGGATGCCGCCACGGTGAAGGCGAAGGTGAGCGGGGAGGTTACCCTTGCCTACACGAAGGAAGCCATGCCGACGGACGGTTCTCCTGCCATCGTCGTGCGCTCTGATAAAGGGATGTATGTGAAGGTGAATGTCAGCGAGATGGCCTTGGATACCGTGAAGGTAGGAGGCGTCATCACTTGCACTTCCTGGGAGAGTGGGGAGGAATACGAGGCGGTAGTGAAGGAAGTTTCCGAATATCCGGTAAAATACAATAACAACTATGACGTCTACGCCAACCCGAATAATTCCTACTATCCTGTTCTTGCGTATATTGAGGATGCAAAAGGATTGAACACCGGGGAGAACGTCAGCGTCACCTATGATTCTCAGTCGATGGGGATGGATGAGGAAGATGCCATCTGTATACAAAAAGCTTATATCAGAACGGAAAATAAAAAGAGTTATGTTTATAAAGAAGGCAAGGATGGCAGGCTGAAAAAACAGTATATCAAAACCGGAAGTACCATTTACGGACAATATGTGGAAGTGCTGGCAGGCCTGTCCCTGGATGACAATCTTGCCTTCCCATACGGAAAGAATGTAAAAGAAGGCGCAAAGGTGAAACTCTCAGACAATGAAGAAAATATTATTTACTAGAGATTTCTTGAAAGGATGGGTGTAAGATGTTAGAGAATATACGGTTATCTTTTCAGGGAATCTGGGGACACAAGCTGCGTTCCCTTCTGACCATGCTTGGTATTATCATCGGTATCGCAGCCATTATTGCCATTGTCTCCACCATCAAAGGAACCAATGAACAGATAAAGAAGAATCTCATAGGCTCAGGAACCAACACGGTGAATGTGCGTCTTAGCGAGAGCGGTGACTGGGACTATGAGATGGAATACAGCGGGATTCCAAAAGGCGTCCCGGTACTTGACGGCACGGTGAGAGATGCCTTAAACGATATTCCTTCTGTGGAAGATGCCACATTATATATGACCAGAACTTCTGTGGATTATATTTTTTATAATTCCACTCTGCTGCAAGGGGGACAGCTCATCGGAGCGGATTCCCATTATTTGAATACCTGTGGATATATCGTAAAATCCGGAAGGAATTTCACGGATTCCGATTACACAAAATATCGAAAAGTGGCGGTGATTGACACAACGGCGGAGGACAGCTTATTTGGGGATGAGCCGGGAGTCGGCAAGACCATCGACATCAAGGGAGAGCCTTTTATCGTCGTCGGGATTGTGGAAGAGTCCGGAGAGTTTGAGCCGGTCATTGAGACGGTGGACGATTATTATAAGTATGTCTATGATGATGCTGGCAACAGCGGAATGGTCATCATTCCTGATGCGGTGTGGAGCATCGTTCAGCAATACGACGAGCCGCAAAATGCCAAAGTGCTGGCCGATTCCACGGACAGTATGAGTGATGTGGGAAAGGCGGCGGCAGATTTGCTCAATGAGTCTGTCACCAACAAGGAATTAAAATACCGCGCGGAAGACATCAATGAGAAGGCGGAGGACACGGAAGAACTGAGCGAGACAACGAACAAGCAGTTGGTTTGGATTGCCAGCATTTCTCTCCTGGTGGGAGGAATCGGCGTCATGAATATTATGCTTGTGTCTGTCACGGAACGAACAAGAGAAATCGGTTTAAAAAAGGCAATTGGAGCCAAGAAAAATAAAATATTAGGCCAGTTTCTGACAGAAGCTGCCGTTTTGACCAGTCTGGGCGGAATTGTGGGAACCATTGCGGGTATTATTTTTGCAGAGGTAATCAGCAAGGTATCTAAAGTTCCGGTGGCAATCAGCATCCCGGCAGTCATCATAGCCATCGTTTTTTCCATGTTGATTGGAATTATCTTTGGCTTTTTCCCTGCGGTTAAGGCAGCAAACTTAGATCCTATTGTGGCGTTGCGCCATGAATAGACAACGGCCCAGATTGTGTGGAGCCTGAGGCAGGCTCCACATTTATGTGAGTTGTCCCAGGGTGGTTTCGCATTTTGCGGCGGCAGGGGAACAGATTTAGAAGTGAGAAGCGAATCCTCGCTTCATAACATTATATATCATATCTATTAGGAACAGGAGAGTATCATGGGTAAATATTTTGGAACAGACGGCTTCCGGGGAGAGGCAAACGTGACGTTGACAGTGGAACACGCTTACAAAGTAGGACGGTTTCTTGGCTGGTATTTTGGAAAAGACAAGAGCGAAAAATGCAGGGTGGTTATCGGGAAGGACACTAGACGTTCCAGCTATATGTTTGAGTATTCCCTCGTGGCAGGATTGACGGCATCGGGAGCGGATGCTTATCTGCTTCATGTAACTACGACGCCGAGCGTCTCTTATGTGGCAAGAACGGAAGATTTTGACTGTGGAATCATGATTTCCGCCAGCCATAATCCATACTATGACAATGGAATTAAACTGATTAATTCCAAGGGAGAAAAGATGGATGAGGAGACGATCCTGAAGGTGGAAGAATACATAGATGGCGGCTTTGAAATTCCGCTGGCTGCCAAAGATGAGATAGGATGTACCGTGGATCATGCTGCGGGAAGAAACCGATATACAGGATATCTGATCTCTCTTGCGACCCGCTCCTACAAAAATATGAGGGTAGGTCTGGATTGTGCCAACGGGAGTGCCTGGATGCTGGCAAAAAGCGTCTTTGATGCGCTGGGAGCAAAAACCTACGTCATCAATGCGGAGCCGGATGGCCTGAATATTAACATGAACGCAGGTTCCACCCACATTGAAGTGTTACAGCGGCATGTGAAGGAGCATGGTCTGGATGTGGGCTTTGCCTTTGACGGAGATGCGGACCGCTGTATTGCCGTGGATGATAAGGGCAATGTGGTGAACGGAGATTTGATTTTGTATGTTTATGGAAAATACCTGAAGGACAGAGGAAAGCTTTTAAATAACACGGTGGTCACAACTGTCATGTCGAACTTCGGCTTGTACAAGGCCTTCGACAGGGAGGGGATTGACTATGAAAAAACGGCGGTAGGCGATAAATATGTCTATGAAAATATGGTGAAAAACGGACACCGTATCGGTGGAGAACAGTCGGGCCATATTATTTTTAGCAAATATGCTAATACAGGAGACGGTATTTTAACCGCCATAAAGATTATGGAAGTCATTCTGGAGAAAAAGATGCCGTTGTCCCGACTCACGGAGCCGGTAAAAATTTATCCGCAGGTATTAAAAAATATCCGGGTCAAAAGTAAACCGGAGGCACAAAACGATGGTGATGTGCAGGCAGCCGTAGAAAATGTGGCAAAAAAGCTGGGGGATTCGGGAAGGATTCTTGTGCGGGAAAGCGGAACAGAGCCGGTGATTCGCGTGATGGTGGAGGCGGAGACTTTGGAAGACTGCGAGGCACATGTGGATGCGGTGATTCGGGTTATCAAAGAGAAAGGACATGAGGTGAAATGATGGATTTGATGGATATTTTGTTGGAGAGACGAAGCGTGAGAAACTACACGGAAGAAGAGATTTCCGAAGAAAATCTGAAAAAGATTATACAGGCCGGTCTGACTGGATTCTCTGCCAAAAATCGCCGTCCCTGGGAACTGATTGTCGTTCGGGATAAAGAAACTTTAAAAAAGATGGCGGCAGGAAGAAAATGTGGAACTAAAATGCTGACAAAAGCCAGTGCGGCCATCGTGGTAGTGGCCAATGTGGAAGAGGCAAATGTGTGGATTGAAGACTGTTCTATCGTCATGACTTACATGCATTTGATGGCGGACAGTCTGGGAGTGGGAAGCTGCTGGGTGCAGGGAAGGCTCCGCACCGCCCCAGATGGAAGCAGTGCCGATGATTATATGAGAAACCTGTTGGGTTATCCTTCCAATTACCGTCTGGAAGCTACCCTGGCTCTCGGTATGCCGGAAAGCCATCCAAAAGCTCACACCTTGGAAGAACTTCCAATGGAAAAAGTGCATTGGGAGAAGTTTTAGGTTTATTTTTGAAAAACGAAGATATTGCATCATATCGAGAGTTTGTGTGTTGCAAGCATAGAAATTATGAAAAAGCGAAGACATTGCATCATACCCAGAGTTGGTGTGCTGCAAGCATAGAAATTATGAAAAAGCTAAGACATTCCATCATATCCTGTGTTCGCGTGTTGCTCCCAGCAGCTGTCCGCCCCTGTCGGACTAAATAGTCCGCCAAGGACGGATAACTGCGTCGCAAAGGCGTACACATGGATATATGGAATGTCTTCGTTTTCTTAATAATTACGATGAATGGCATAAGGGTAAGAATAATTACGAGAAGAATAGTATAAGGGTAAGCCGTGTCATAAAGGTGAGTAGATTTGAAGGAAGTGAAATAAGAAACACCCACCGATGGAGGTGAGTGTTGTGTAAAGCCGCTTATTTTAAGTGGCTGTTTTTTTATGCAAAGAGGGAGCTGGAAGATTGTCGTATCAGGAGCGGTATTCTTCCGGAATGTCGTCTTCTTCCCAGAAGGTGACGCCGTATTTTTTCTGGCTGCCCATTTTGATGCCGAAACTAAGGACGTTATCTGTGGAACGGTCTAAGGCAACCTTGATGTAGTCGATGGCTTCTTCATGGTTTTCCCCTACCACATAGATGTTGAAGTTTTTGGTGGCTTCCCCGTTGAATACGGTGAAGTTTCCGTTTTTCAAATCCTTGTCTCTTTGTGGGATTAGTTTGCGCTGTTCCATTGTCATGATGTTTT
>JAUNJG010000035.1 GCA_030533385.1 Eubacteriales bacterium
TACCCTCGACATTATATCACATTCGTCAAAAAAATTCCACCTAATAATCTGGATGATTTATCTAAAGTCTCTTCCGGATGATTTGCCTGGAGATTTCATCCCTTCATGATGAGGATGAGGTAGCACGCATAAACCGTCATGGTAAAAAAGCCGTCCATCCTCTTGATCTTTCCTCTGATTGTCATCGGAAGCAGGGCCGTCAATGCCAGAAGGAAGCAGACCGGAGCGTCTGCGGACGCCATCTGTTCTGCCACCGGAAGGCTGCGCCCGGTAAACAGAGTACAGATTGGCAAAATGAAGGCGACATCTATCACATTGGCACCGATAATGTTTCCTACTGATAAGGAAGATTCTCTTTTCAGGATGGCCGTAATCGTAGTGATAAATTCGGGCAGAGACGTCCCCATGGCGACGATCGTCACGGAAATGATTTCTTCGGAAATGTGAAATTGCCTTGCCAGAGCGCAGGAAGCGTCAATCAAAAGTTCTGCTCCCACCACAATGCAGACGGCTCCGAAAAGAAAAAAGAATACCCAGAGAACTCCTTCCCTTTTATTCCATCCGCCCTCTGTCTCTCTTTGGCTGCGCCTCGCATTTTTTATGTTGAGAAAAACAAACAACATGCCGGCGGCCAGCATAAACATGCTGTCCGTCCTGTCAAAGACCCGGTCAAAAAATGTCATGAGAAGCAAAAGCACACAACCTATGTACATGAGGTTTTTTGGCCGGTATTCCTTTTTCGGAATCACTCCGGGCAGACAAAAAAGACTGAGACCCAAAATCAGACCGGTGTTCGCCGACACGGAACCTACCGCATTTCCTGCCGCCATCACAGCGCTCCCCCGCATGGCCGCCGACACGGAGACGATGATTTCAGGCATGGTCGTCGCCAGGCTGACGACCGTGGCTCCGACAATGTACTTAGGAATCCCAAGCGCCTTTGCCATGTTTGAGGCAGCGTCCACAAACCAGTCTCCTCCTTTGCAAATCAATAGCAATCCAATGAAAAAAGACACATATATCATAACGTTCCCTCCATACAACTGATATATATGTCTTTTCCATTCTGCTTATGCCATGCCGTCCGGGAATCCTTTCTCCGGCCCGGCCGCCCTCTTTCCAAGCATTTCGATCTTTTTTCGTATGGTATCCATCTTCTGGTCGAGGGCAGCGCTTTGTTCCGCACAATCTTTTAATTCCCTTGTCAGTTCCTCAATTTCCAGATTCTTTTTATATTTGAGTTTATGCTCCAGGCTCGCCCAAAAATCCATGGCCATGGTTCTAAGCTGTACCTCCACCTTCATCATCTTTTTATTATGTTCTAAAAAAATGGGCGTTTCCACAATCAAATGCAGGCTTCGATAACCATTATCCTTTGGATTGGCTATGTAATCCTTTTTTTCAATCAGATAGACGTCATCCTGCCCCAGCAGGCAGGACGCCAGAAAATAGATGTCCTCCCTGAACGAGCAGATGATGCGGATTCCCGCAATGTCAAACAAATTTTCCTCAATACTTTTCGTGGAAAACGGAATCCCTTTTCTGTTCATCTTTTCTATGATGCTGTCCGTGGACTTCAAGCGGGTCTGAATGGACTCAATGGGATTGCGGTCATGCTGCAAAGAAAATTCTTCATCCAAAACTTTGAATTTTGTTTCTATTTCCATCAAGGCACATTTATAATAGGCCATCAGATAATTAAAAGGCTCCACTTCCGTCTTGACGATATCCAAAATGCCCTGGGTATCCAGATTCTGAAACATCTGCTCTCGTATGTTATCTCCAAACGGAGTTTTCAAAAGCTCCTCCACTACTCCAAACACTTTTTTTCTCTGTTCCATAATTCTCCTCCAATATAACGATTCCTCCCAACACCTACGCCGATCCGCCGTCTGCGCAGTGTATTTTTTCGGCTGCCCGGCTCATTCTTTGGCGGGACAGATTCTCGGAGGCCATCTTGCGCCATATCATATTTTGCTCCCGCCTTATGATAAAGCATTATCTTTTTTGTCTTTTTATTTTATCAAAATCATGAAATACATTTTACTACATCTTTGCTCTTTTGACAAATTTTCTTCTCCTTCGACAGGATTGCATATATATCTTCCATTTTTCGATTTCGTATGCTATAATAGGAAATCGTGTAATATTTTGTACATTATTTTAACAATTTTGAAACATTTGCAAACAACTTTGATATTGATAACTAGGAGGTTTTATTTTGAAACAAGGTTATTTTTTGCCGGTATTGTGTTTCTTTCTCTTCTTATTTTCTTCGCCTGTTCACGCTTTTGAACATGGCTATACGTTGGATTCCGATACCATCAGCGCCACGGTCAGAAATGATTGTGCCATATATGATTCTATTGGAGGAGATTTGATTACTTATCTTCCTTCCTTTTCAGGATTGACCGTCACAGGCACTTCCGGTTCCTGGTACGAGGTTCGATACAAAAATAAATCGGGTACCCATTACGGATGGATGACAAAGGATGATTTCACCTACGATTGCCTCATTTATGATGGCCGGGAAAAGCAGATTCTTGCAGACGGATACTATACTTTTCGCTATTACAGGCAAAAAAATAAGAGAACTTCCTCTGCCCTCACTTCCATCGAAAAATTAAATGCGGTTTCTGAGGTCTCCTTTCCCTGCCGCATCACATTTATGGGGGACGGCGCCTTTCAGGTCTGTCGAAAAGACACGGGACAATATCTGTTGCCTGATCGCCTGTTTCAGTCAGGCTCTTCTTCCCGCCCATGGGGAGACGCTTCCTGCGCCGGCCTGTTCCGCTTCGTCCGCAGGGGAAATTATTATGGCATTCAGGATGTCTCCACCAATCGTTATTTCGGCATGGATAAATCTGGCCTGTTAAATTTCACCAACAAAGTCGATGCGTCCTGGCGTCTGAATCGAACGAAAAAATCTGTGGACAGTTCGTCTCTCCGCGTCTTTACACAGTTTGACGCAGACTGGGCCGGTACCTACTATGGCAAGGGAAGAAATCCCGACCCTGCCTCCAACAATTTCTGTACATCAGGATGCGGTGTGTTCTCCACCATGAATGCCATCTATGCCCTGACAGGACAATATGTGGATCCGCATATCCTGGCGGATTTTGCCGTGGATGCCCACTACCGCATCGAGGACAACGGCACCGACATCGGCTTTTTCAAGGCTGCCGCACAGAAATTCGGATACAAATACGGCTTCGCTTACGACGGGAGCGGCGATTCTTTCTCCCAGCTCAAACAAAAATTAAAACAGGGGGACACGGCCATCGCCTACGTTCCCGGCCATTACGGAGCTATCGTGGACTATGACGCCAAAAAGAACCAATATCTTTTTCTTGATTCCCGCTACCTGCCCAAAAGAGGAACCTGCTCCTTCGGGGACTGGGTGAGCGAAAAGGATTTGACGGCGGGCGGCTTATACGCACAGATGTTTTTTTATTACAAGGCCATCGGGCAATAAATTCCTTGCCACCTTCTTTATCATGGATTATAATAAGAGCATAGATTGCACCTTTTGTCTGACGGGAAATGTCCCGCACACACTCGGACGGGTATGCGATATCCGCCTGTTTTTGAGGAATCTTTATGAATCTGACACAAATTAATCTTCTGTGGGAAGAATACAAACAAAAATATGATATTGATAAGGACGTGCAGATTTCAGATGTCAAATATGACGCAGATAACTATGTGGAAGGATGCTTCCACCTTCTGGAATTGTTGGACGGGAACTACACCCTCCATCTAAATACAAACGTACATCTGTATTCGGAAAACTATGTGAAATTCATTCTGTTCCATGAGTTTACCCATTTTTACGATTTCATCCATTGCCCTTATGAAGATAAGATGAAGATGATCATGTGGATGAACGCCTACTCGGAGTTTCATGCCTGCCGGGTCACCCTGGCTCGGTTTATCGAGGCGCTCACCTTAAAGATGGTTCATGTGGATAAGATTCAGTTGCCCGGTCCCTACCGGGAAACTTCCATTCGCCATCTCCTCATAGAGAGTGTCTACCGCACCCGGATATGCTTTGAAGCCTTCTATCGTCACTACAGACTTCAGGATTTTGGCAACGGTTTCCGACAGCTCATGTACCTGTTTGGATATCTGTCCTTGTTCCAAAATGACAGACAGCTTGTGGAGGAAACTCTGGCCGCCCTGCCGATTCCTGCCGACCCTTTCCGAGAGCTTTACGTCTCCCTCAAAGCCATGAAGTTTGACACGGTCATCACCCTGTACCAACGGATTACGGACGAGGCAACCCTTGTATATATCAAGGCCATGTTCCGGCGTTTTTATCCGCCGCAGGTACTGGCGGACGAAGAGATTGCTCAGATTACATTGGAAAATTACAGGGACTACATAGAAAAGCTTGACCGGCGAATGAAGGACATGGGGCTTACCCCTCCTCAAGGCGAGGAAGACGGCACCCCAATAGAGGCAGAAGCTGCCTTCATAAAATTATATTTTTTGGACAGTTAAAAAGAGATAGAGATATCGCAAAATCATCTCGTCGGATGACAGGGCGATATCTCTTTTCATTTCGGAACCTGAAAGAGAAGCTGCTGCTCCGGCAGGGACGATTTGCCTATTTTTGCAACAGCTCCTCTTAATTTCTTAACTTTAATCTTGTTTTCAGACACTTCTTTTTTTCAGATTCGCATCCTCGGCTCATCAATCAGCCTCTTGTAATAAGGACAAATATCCTCATAATAGCCATCTTTCATCAAAAACCCTCCCGGAATTGTACCAAGCTGGACAAATCCAAGCTTTTCATAAAGATGACGAGCGCGAAAATTCGTTTTTACTACGGCATTAAATTGTAAGATGGCAAATCCATGGGCCTTCGCCTGGGATATGCAGTCCAGCACCAGTTTCTCTCCCACATGAATCCCTCTGTACTTGCTTCCCACGGCATAGCTGGCATTGGAAATATGTCCACACCTTCCGATATTATTTGGATGTAAAATATATAGACCAAGTATTTCTCCGTTTTCTGCCTTCGCAACACCGGTATAAGTCTGTTCATGAAAAAATTTTTTCCCGGTTATTTCATCCAAACTTTCCATCTGCGGAAACGAGGTTCCATCTTCCACCACTTCATTCCAAATGGCAATAAGCTGCGCTATCTCCTCTTCCTTATACTGAGAAATGGTTATCATATTCTATCCTTTCTGCCTGACTTTCTCTTTTGTTATCTTGTCTGTCCATCTCCGCGAATCATGTATTTATAGGTGCAAAGTTCTTCCAACCCCATCGGTCCCCGGGCATGTAATTTCTGGGTGGAAATGCCCATCTCGCATCCAAGGCCGAACTCTCCGCCATCGGTAAACCGGGTGGATACATTGACATACACCGCAGCGCTGTCTACCCTTTTTTCAAAATACTGCGCGGCCTCACGGTCTTCTGCGACAATGGCCTCGCTGTGGCCACTGGAGTGGGCAAGTATGTGTGAAACTGCTTCCTCCACGTCAGCCACCACCTTCACGGCCAGAATATAATCTAAAAATTCGGTATCGAAATCATTCTCTCCCGCCAAAACGCCGTCAATCACTGCGGCAGCTTTCTCACAAAGACGCAGCTCAACCGGGGTTTTTCCACTCGCCGCTCTGTCGTCCACGATGCGTTTTTTCAACTTAGGAAGAAATTCTTTGGCGATACCCTCGTGAACCAGACATACTTCCTCGGCGTTACATACACTGGGACGGCTTGTCTTGGCATTTTCAATGATGTTCAGAGCCTTCTCCATATCTGCCGAACTATCCACATAGACATGGCAGATTCCCGTCCCTGTCTGTATGCAAGGTACTTTCGCTTCTTCCACGCAGGCTCGGATTAATCCGGCTCCTCCTCTCGGTATAAGCAAGTCCACATAGCCGACCGCCTTCATCAGCTCGGTGGAACTGGCTCTGGTCGTATCCTCGATAAGGCTGACGCAGGTTTCCGGAAGTCCCGCCTCCTGCAATCCTTTTTTCAAGGCATCCACGACGGCCCTTGCACTTTGCCAGGCTTCTTTTCCGCTTCTTAACACGCAGGCATTTCCACTCTTAATACAGAGAGCCGCCGCATCGCTGGTCACGTTCGGCCGACTTTCATATATGATGGCAATCACACCGAGAGGCATCGCCGTCTTCTCTATGACCATCCCGTTGGGACGCTCTATGTGGTTTAATACCTTGCCCACCGGATCTTTTAAGTCAATCAGCTCACGAATCCCTTTTGCCATCCCTTCGATTCGCTCCTCTGTCAACAACAGCCTGTCCAGCATCACGTCCGATATGGTTCCTTTCGCCTTCTCCATATCCTTCCGATTCGCCTCCAGGATGCTCTCTCTTTCTTCATATAAATAGGTTGCCATCAAGTCCAAGGCACGGTTCTTTGTCTCCGTATCCGCAGAGTTAATCCAAACCTTCGCTTCCTTTGCCTGCTGTAAAATTTCTGTTGTCGTCATGGACATCCCTCCTTATTCTTGTAATTTTATGTTATAACATTTTGCCAGGGTAACAGACGTCCTGCCCGTCACGATGGCCTTTTGCCGTTACGCATTTTCTCCAGAGACTTTGCGGATTCCCCGAAATTTGGTTCCCACCTTTTCCCCGTCTATGATGCGATAAAGGTTTTCCGGATGAGAACCGTTGGCAATAATCATGTCAATGCCCGCCGACATGGCAATCTCGGCCGCCTTGATTTTGGTCACCATGCCCCCGGTTCCAAGCTTCGTTCCCTTTGTTCCTGCCAACTGATAAATCTCCGGCGTGATGGACAACACCACATCAATAATCTCCGCATCCGGATCTTCTCTCGGATTGGCCGTGTATAATCCGTCAATATCACTCAGAACAATCATCAAATCTGCCCCTGCTTCCTTTGCGACGATGGCCGCCAGCGTGTCATTGTCTCCCACGGAGATTTCGTCGGTCACAATGGAATCATTTTCATTGACCACGGGCATCACGTTCAAACTAAGCAGACGGTTCAACGTGTTTCTGAAATTATGGCTGCTCGTCTCATTTTCAAAATCTGCGCCGGTAATTAAAATCTGTCCTACGATATGGTTATATTCTAAAAATTTCTTATCATACAGATACATAAGCTCACACTGTCCGATGGCGGCAGCCGCCTGCTTTGTCGGCATATCTTCCGGCTTTTCACTAAGATTCAACTTTCCGACACCCAGGCCGATGGCGCCTGAGGAAACCAGTATCAGTTCATGTCCCGCATTTTTTATGTCACTCAACACTTTGCATAAAGATTCAATCCGGCGAATATTCATTCGGCCGCTCTCATAAGTCAAGGTGGAGGTTCCCACCTTTACAACAATTCGCATACATTCCTCCCCGGCGCAATCCACGCCGTATTTACCGCTTCCCAGTCTGCAAAAAGGGCTGTTACAAACAGCACATGAAATGCACGTCTGAAACAACCCCTTGTGATTCTATAATACTTTACTCAGGAAACTCTGCGTTCTTTCGTTCTGAGGATGGTCCATGACTTCCTCCGGCGTTCCCTGTTCCATGATGATTCCCTGGTCAATAAAAAATACTCTGTCGGCAACATCATGGGCAAATCCCATCTCATGGGTTACGACAACCATGGTCATGCCCTCGGCAGCCAGCTCCTTCATAACATCCAGAACCTCGCACACCATCTCCGGGTCAAGGGCTGACGTCGGCTCGTCAAACAACATGATGTCCGGCTCCATCGCCAGCGCCCTGGCAATGGCCACTCGCTGCTGCTGTCCTCCGGAAAGCTCTTTTGGCTTCGCATCTGCCTTCTCCGAAAGTCCCACCCTCTTTAAAAGCTCCATGGCTTTCTTTTCAGCTTCTTCTTTCGTCTTTAATTTAAGTTCTACCGGTGCAAGCATAATGTTTTCCTTCACCGTATAATGAGGGAAGAGATTAAACTGCTGAAACACCATACCGATGTGCTGACGAATCTTGTCAATATTACTTCCTTTCGCCGTGATGCTCTCTCCATCCACGAGAATCTCGCCGTCCGTCGCATCTTCAAGACGATTCAGGCAGCGGAGAAAAGTAGATTTACCGGAACCGGAAGGCCCGATGACGCATATCACCTCTCCGGCGGATATCTCCGCATCGATTCCTTTCAAAACATGGATGTTTCCAAAACTTTTTCTTAAACCGCTCACTTTAATTTTGATATTGTTGTCCATTATCCGTTCATCCTCCTTTCTACTGCCCTGGAAACAAACGACAGCACTGTGACAATAAGGAGGAATAAAATTGCAACCCAGGTATAAGTCGCAAAGGATTCCATCGTTCTTCCCACATAGATTTTCGCATGGTACATAATCTCAGATAAACCGATGGCATAAAGGATGGTAGAGTCCTTTAACGTAATGATAAACTGGTTTACCAGAGACGGAAGACAAATGCGAACCGCCTGGGGAAGAATGATCTTCTGCATGGACTTGGCATAACTAAGACCAAGACTTCTGGCCGCCTCCATCTGTCCCTTGTTGACAGACTCAATGGAACCACGGAAAATCTCTGAGATATATGCACCCGCATTCAGAGTCAGCGTGACCAGACTGGCGGTAAACACGGTGATTCTGAACTGGGAGCCAGTCAGAGACTGAATAAGCTGCGGCACGGCAAAGTAAAAATAGAATGCCTGCACCAACATCGGGGTACCACGGATAATCCAGATGTAAAACTTGGCAATTCCCCGGAGAATCTTCACGCTGGAAATATTCATCAGGCAGACAAAAATACCAAGCACCATTGCAATCAAAAGTGACAGAATGGTAATTTTGAGCGTCATACCCATACCGTTTAATAACGTTGGATAGACCTCGCTAAATACGTCAAATAAATTCATAATATAAACCTGCCCCTAAACTACTCAGCACTGGTGTACTTTGCAACAATTTCATCGTAAGTACCATTTTCGATGATGTTGGCAAGGCCGGCGTTGAACATTTCAAGGAGTTCTGCATTTTCACCCTTCATAACGGCAAAACCATAAGGGGTGGAGAAGTTTTCTTTCTCTTCTGTCACAATCTTCAGACCATTTCCCTGGGAAATACCATAGGCCATAACCGGCTGATCCTCAAAACAAGCAAGGCTGTTTCCGGTTACCACGTCCTGATACATCAGAGAGGACTCATCAAAATACTGCACGTCAAATCCATATTTTCCCTTCAGGGATTCCGCACAAAGAGAACCCTGTGTACCTGTCTTGGCAGCAATGGTCTTTCCTTTCAAGTCATCGTAGCTCTTGATATCTCCGTCCTCTGCCACTGCCATACATACATAGGAATCAAAATAAGCATCGGAGAAATCATACTTTTGCTGTCTCTCCTCCGTGATGGACATACCGGCGATGACCGCATCGCTCTGTCCGGACTCCAGGGAAGCTACCGCTGCATCAAAGCCAAGAGGCTGAAGCTCATACTCAAATCCCTGATCTGCTGCCACTGCTGCAAGAATATCAACATCAATCCCGACAAACTGGTTGCTCTCATCGGTAAACTCAAAAGGAGCAAACACAGTGTCCGTAGCAACGATATACTTTTTACCTGAGGACGCTCCCGCATCTTCTCCTCCATCTCCGGAGCTGCTGCTTCCGCAGGCAGCCAGAGACATTGTCATCGCTGCTATTAAAGTCATGGACATTAATTTTTTCATAGTAATCCTTCCTTTCTTCTTCATTAAATTAAATCATCACAGTCTCTATTATAACTTTTTGTCATTAAAAATGCAAGAAACTTTCATAAAGATTCAACCGAGGTGGAAAAAGAAGCCAAAATACAGAGCTGTGCCGCCCTCAAAAAAACGCCGCTTTTTTCGCCATTTTTTTCGTCTTGCCGGGGAAACCGAATCATACAAGACGAAAGACGACACTGTTTGAATAGACGACGGGCTTATTTCTTTCAAAAAATACCTTTCCCTTCTTTTCAGACACAATCTCCTTCCTCACCTCCCCGATATATGGGTCGATGATTTCTGCAAGAAGTTCTCCTTCTTCCACCATATCACCCACATTCACACATGGCATGAACAGGCCGGAACAGTCGCTCTTGACAACGGACATATCCTTTTCCCACAACATTTCCGTCTTGTGACGTCCCCCGCCCCCATACCGGAGAATGCCCCTGGCAGCCATGAAGCGCAAAACCGCCTCCACACCAATTTGGGCTGACTCCCGGTTAATCTGATCCGTCCCGCTCGTATAGACGGAAAAAGCCTCCGTCTCCCAAATCTGCCAGTTATAGTTTAAGGTCGTCGTGTCATAAGGCCTCGGCTCCCGAACGATCGTGTAAGGCAGACCGAAATCGCCGGCAAGGGAAAGATCCTCAAATCCCGTGTGCATCATCCTGACGTGGGGAAGGAAAGTTCCCGACATATAAAAACTGCAAAAATGTATCCCATAGTGAAAATGGCGAATGGCTTCAAAAACGCCGTCGGCAATTCTCTGGGTTGTCTCTCCCAGCCGATATCCCGGAAACATGCGGTTGATGTCCGTGTTGTCCGACGGCCAAAACCGCTTTCCTACATTAATCGAGTAAAGATTGGCCGTAGGCACAACAAGAATTTCTTTGCCCGGGCAAATGCATCCTTCCCTCTCCAGCTCCTTGAGTCTCTTATTTAACTGAGAGCATATATACAGCTGCTGAATCTCATTGCCGCGCAGCGCACCCACAATGCAGATGGCAGGTTCCCCTTTTCCATAGTAATAACCGGTCACCTTCATATTGTCCCGATACAGGGAATTCAGTTGGTAAATCGTCTGCTTTCTCATTTCTTTCCCTCCCCGGTTTTTAAGATTCTGGCAATGAGAGAGCCTTCGCCGACCACCGGGTACTCCCGGATCGTAAACAGCAGGCCATCACACTCTGAACGAAGCTCCGCCAGCACTTTTCCGTCCAGCGGATTTACGATGCGCCCAATCCGCTCTCCGCAGCAAACGCTTTCCCCGTGGGACGTCTCCTGCAAAAAGATGCCGGAGGCCGGCGCATTGACAAAGATGATCTCCTCCGGATTGTCGGACAGATGGGGCTGTCTGACCTCCTTCGTCTCGCCCTGCCAGATGCCCAGACGGCCCATCAAATGTAAAATGCCCTCCACAAGCTGTTCTCCGTAGCTTTCCGTAATCCTCATCCCCACGCCCATCTCCACCACGAGAGTCGGCACTCCCACGCTGTTTAGAGAATGGGCAAGGGTGGACTTTAGGACAGTGGCTGCCCCGTGTACCCATATAAAGTCAACGTTTAGCTCTTTTGCATAAGGAAGCAGCTCTTCCGCCGTATCCTCGCTGATTCTGACCTGGGGAATCTCCCTTAAGTAGATATTGCTGGCATGGATGTCAATGCAAAAATCCGATTTGGATAGTTCTTCCATGATGCCGGCGGCAAGATACTCCGCCATGGTGCCATTGACATCTCCGGGAAAAATCCGGTTCATGTCCAGGTCAAACATGGGAATCCCTCTCGTGATGGTATCGATGCCAAGAGGATTGAGCGCCGGATAAATATCCACGATGCCGGTCAGCTTTTCCCTGTTGGCATTTAAAATTTCGTTGAGCCTGTGGCAAACATACTGTCCCTCCAGCTCGTCTCCGTGGGTTCCTGTCACCACGCTGAATATCTTGGATTTTTTTGCCGGACGAAGGGGCAAAATCCGATTTTTGCGTATTTCCAGTCTTTCATCCACAGGCAGAGTAGATGAAGCTACCGTTTTTATCATTCTATCTCCTCCACTATCACCGTGATTTCCTGATTTTCCTGCGCCACCCCGCGAAAAATCCCCTTGTTCATAATACAGTCGGCAGAATCTAACCCGTGAGACACGCTGATATATCCATCATCTACCCAGCGGTCATTGGTCGGATCAATCTCGTACCATCTTCCTCTCTCACTGTCAAAAACTGCCACCCAGGCATGGGATGCGCCTTCACCTGTCATATATCCGGCCACATATACCGCCGGAATTCCAAGTGCCCGGCACAGACCGATGAATATGTGGGCGTAATCCTGGCACACCCCTTTTTTGGAAGCGTAAGCCTCCGCCGCCGTCGTGCGAGTGTCGGTCGTTCCCGGACAATATTCCATGATGGAAAACACCTCGTGCATGAGGGCATACATCACATCCGCAAAAGCCGCCGGATTTTTCTCCTGATCAAAATACTCTTTTTGATACCGGGAAGCCAGCGCACGCATCTCCGGAGAACAGGCGGTAAGCTCCGTCGGAAAACAGTACATTTTTTGTCCGCCCTCCGCATCGCCAAAAACATAGCCGCCAACCCGGCTGACCAGCGCCGTCCCCTCTATCTCCACGCAAAAGCTATCGTGCCCTTCCTTTGTATTTCCATAAAGGTAGGAATATCCAAAGGAGTCTTTCCCCCTCGCAATCCATTCCACAGGGGCAATCTGCTTTTTTCTTATCTCAATCTGCTGTACATCGTTGGACTCGGGCACACACTGCAATGTAAAGGAATGGTCCGATATCATCGAAGAAAAACCAGAAAACATACGATAATAAAAATGTAATTTTTTCATGTGACCTCCTCATATTTTCTCGCCGGAACAGCCCTCCTTTGCAGAAATAGAAGCCTTATCCAACAAGATAAAACAAAGATTATCACAAATCGACAACGGTTTCAAGAGAATTAAAAACCCACCAGAGTCTCCAAAACAGAAATCATTCTCCTGCGAATCGTCTCCATGTCCGTCTCCGGATGGTCTTCCCTCTCACATTGCAGCAGGTAGGAAAAACGCACCAGGGCAATTTCACGATACTCGATGCCCGACCGGGCAATCCGACCGCAGAGCTTTTGGTACTCGGACAATAAAGCGCCCTCGCTCGTCCCCAGCCGCAAATATAAATCAATTCTTTCTATGCTTTTTCCTGTCTTAATGAGATTCCTCGTCTCCGGGTCTACAATATAATCATCGGCGCAGGCCCAGAAAGCGAGCAGCATGTCCAACACATTTTGCATCTCCATCAAGGGAGCATCCAAATCCATGGTCTTTTCCATGGTGGAGAGACAAAGCTGCAAATATGCCATGGTCTCCGTCCCGATTTCATCCCGAAGCACGATGGCATTGTCATAGGCTCTCAACAAATTGGAAAATACGGAATCGGGGTTATCCTTATCATATAGATACCGATTGATGAAATCATCGTTGGACTCGTAGATGACCGGAATATTGAGCTTATGGCAAAACTCTGAATATTCATCTTCTTCATCGTCAATCATTTTATCGTATTGTATAAAAAACATCCGAATGGTGGTATACACCCTCTCACTGTATCTTCCAAGCCATAAAAGATTGTTGGCCTTTTCTAACGAGATAATACCCATGTATCTTTAAATCCTCCTCCCTGCGATGAATTGACAATGAAGGAATCCGCCACCCGGGAAAACCTTGTCAGCCCGCTGGCCCATACCTTCGTCTCTTTTCCACTGAGAACAAAAGCACGCAAATCCGCCTTTCTCGGCACCATCTCATCCCCCTCCATAATATCAATGTCAAGGAAATCAATGACCTCCTGTGCGATAAACCTGCGGCGTTCCCTCTTTAACATCTCCTTAAACTGCTCTGCTTTCTCCGAAGTGAGGGCGCTGCCGAATACGACGCCGTATCCACCGGCCTCCGCCACATCCTTGATTACCAGCCTGTTAAAATTTTTGAGGACGTATTCCAAATCTTCATCATAAAATGGAAGATAGGTCGGTGCATTTTTCAAAATCGGCTCCTCATTTAGATAGTATGTAATCATCTTAGGGACAAAATAATAGATTCCCTTGTCGTCGGCAATTCCATTCCCCGGCGCATTGAGAATGGCCACGTTTCCTTTTCGATAGACGTCCATGATGTGAGGCACTCCTATCAGAGATTCCTCCCGGAAGGTCATCGGATCCAGATAGTCATCGGAGATTCTGCGGTAAACCGCCCCCACCTTCTTCGCCCTTCCGTGGAAGTCTTTATAGTAGAGAAAATCTCCCCTCACCTCAAGGTCGGAGTTCATCGCCAAAACCGCTCCCGATTTTTCTGCCAGGTAGGAATGTTCAAAATAAGCGGCATTGTATCTGCCCGGCGTGAGGATGACATTCACTCCTCCCGTGTTAGCATAATCCATCGTCTCCCTCAAAAGATCAGCATAGTTGCGATTGTCCCTAATTTTGTGTCTCCGGAACACATCCGGGGTGGCCCGACGACACAAATTCCGGGCAATCATCGGATAGGAAGCGCCCGAAGGTACGCGAAGATTGTCCTCCAGAATATACCAGGTCTTATCCTTGCCCTGCACCAGGTCTATCCCGGAAATGTGGCTGTATATTCCTCCCGGCGGACGAATCCCCTCGCACTGCTTTAAATAGCCCGGAGAGGAAAAAATAAATGCATCAGGAATCACCCCGTCTTTTAAAATCTGTTTTTTTCCGTAAAGATCTCCCAAAAACAGATTCAGAGCGTCCACCCTTTGCTTCAGCCCTCTTTCCAACTCTTCAAATTCATCAGGAGTGATAATTCTGGGAATCGGGTCAAAGGGAAAAAGCTGTTCTTTAAACACCCCGTTTTTGTAAATCCCAAATTTGACGCCGTATCTTGCCAGCAGGCGGTTGATGGAATCTGCATGAGTCAATAAATCAATCATATGGCTTCTCTCCTCTCTTATGCAAGCGCAACATATCCAAGACTGATTTGAGAGTCCGGGCACGAGATGTGGTTTATGCCACCATCCCCATTTTGTCCTTCTTTCCTTTCAAAAATGCAGAAACCCAAAAGAATGTCCCCTTCATTGTCTCTCAATCTCCCCCATTACCTTATAAAATTAAGAAAAGGCGTTCTACTTCTGTAAAACGCCCTCGTTTTTCTTTGTTTCTTTAATAGTTATATTACGATATTTTATGAGCCCTGTCAATATAAAAATAAGGCAGAATGCTGTATCATATCAACCAGAATCCCTCCTTCGCTCACGGCAAAAATCACGGAACCGTCCGGCCGCAATCTCCCGGATTCTCAGTTACATGGATGAATCATCATAAACATCATAGCCCACATTTATCGTTTTATTATTTATAGTTTTATTGCTATTTTTTGTTCAATATGATATATTAATGCCGTGTCCTATGTGAAAATATCGGGCACTTTTCCTGTTTTTTGAGGTTTTTTTGATTTTCCAATATTTTTATAATCAAATCAATTCAACAACAGGAACCTACCATACTATTATATTTTAGGAGGAAGCTGCCATGTGGTTTGACAACGCAGTAATTTATCAAATTTATCCGCTGGGGCTTTGTGGAGCGCTTAGAACAAACAAGGAAGGACACGGCATCGTAAAACTTTCCGATTGGGTTTCCCACATCAAAAAACTGGGAGCCACCTGCGTTCTTCTTAACCCGGTGATGGAGAGCGATTATCACGGTTACGACACCTGTGACTTTAACCTGCCCGACCATCGTCTTGGAACAAAAGAAGAATTGCAGATGGTTTGCAAGACCATTCATGATGCCGGACTAAAGCTGATGTTCGACGGGGTTTTTCATCATGTGGGTCGAGGTTTTTGGGCCTTCCAGGATGTGAAAGAAAAAAAATGGGACAGTCCTTACTGCCATTGGTTTCATATTAATTTTGACGGAAACAGTGCCTATGATGACGGTTTCTGGTATGAGGGGTGGGAAGGCCATTATGAACTGGTCAAATTAAACCTGGATCATCCGGAGGTAAGACAGCATCAGTTCGACGCCATAAAAAACTGGATATCTCTCTACGACATTGACGGCCTCAGACTGGACGTAGCCTACTGTTTAAGTGATTCTTATCTAAGAGAACTCCGCCGCTTTGCCAACGAAGTCAAAGAAGATTTCGTCCTTCTGGGAGAAACCCTCCACGGAGATTACAACATGTGGATGAATGAGGAAAAATGCCACTCCGTCACCAACTATGAGTGTTACAAAGGCCTTTATTCCAGCTTCAACTGCGACAACATGCACGAAATCAGCTTTAGTTTGAATCGTCAGTTTGGCTATGAAAACTGGTGCATCTACCGTGGCAAGCATCTTCTTTCTTTTGTCGATAATCATGATGTGGAAAGAATCGCCAGCATCCTGGAAAAGAAGGAGCGTCTTCCCGTCCTCTACGGACTGCTGTTCGGTATGCCGGGCGTCCCTTCTATATACTATGGAAGCGAATGGGGAATCGAAGGCAAAAAAAAGGAGGGCGACGAAGCGCTCCGACCGGCGCTTGATGCACCGGAATGGAACGAGCTGACCGACGTCATCTCCACGCTCGCCTCTCTCCACCACAGCCATCCTGCCCTCTATCAGGGCGGCTACCGCAACCTTCATGTGTGGAGCAAACAGCTTGTGTTCGAGAGAGCCTGCTCCAAGGAGCGCATCATCGTAGCCTTAAATATGGACACGGAGCCTTACTTCGCACCATTTGACGCCCAGGCGGCCTCCGGCACCGACCTGATCACCGGCGAGAGCGCCACCTTTGAAAACGGTTACACCCTGCCGCCGTTGAGCGTCGCTTACTGGCTGATTCCGTGATGATATTTCACTTTTTGCCACCATGAAATTAACTTAACAATGAAGGAAAACAACAGAGGCAGGTTTAGAAATGAGGAATGGAAATGACGCTTTTAACTCAGAAAGAAAAACAAGACATTTACGGTTATCTTCAGGCATATATGGATACACCGGAAGCCCAGTCCATGAAAAATTTCTGTCAGCACGGTGCTGTCAGTACCTACGACCATGTGATGAATGTGGCGAAGCTCAGCTATTTTTTTAACAAAAGGCTGCATCTGGGCGCCGATGAGAAATCACTCCTCGTCGGAGCCTTTCTCCATGATTTTTATCTGTATGACTGGCACGAGAAGGATGCCTCTCATCGCTGGCATGGATTTTATCATGCCGACAAGGCGCTCTTCAATGCCAGCCGTGTTTTCCTTCTGTCAAAAAAGGAACAAGATATCATTCGACAGCATATGTGGCCTCTTACCCTCCGGCAGGTTCCGTCCTGCCGGGAGTCGCTCATCGTCTGCCTTTCTGACAAAATCAGCTCCACCTTAGAAACATTTTTTAGGAGAAGCTAAGTTCAGAGAACAATTTTTGTCGATTCTTATCCCGGAATCTCTCCCACGCCATTTAAGATAACCCTAGGCCTGTAAGGGTACTGTTCACAGATTTCCATGGTGGTCACCCCGGATAAAACGAGAACCGTATCAAGACCCGTCTCAATACCGGCAATCATATCGGTGTCCATTCGGTCTCCGATGATGGCCGCATTCTGAGAATGTACATTGAGAAGACGAAGTCCCGTCCGCATCATCAGCGGATTTGGCTTTCCTACGAAATATGCCTTTTTTCCGGTGGCAAGTTCAATGGGAGCGATGAGCGCCCGGCAGGCAGGAGCGATGCCCGACTCCGTTGGCCCGGTCAAATCATAATTGGTGCCCACCAACTTGGCACCGGCGTTGACCAGTCGAATGGCCTTCGTGATCTGCTCCATATTATAACTGGAAGACTCTCCCACCACCACATAATCCGGATCCACATCGTTGAATGTAATACCTTTATCGTAAAGAGCATTTAAAATCCCATGTTCCCCTATCACATAAGCACTGCATCCAGGCGCCTGACTGTCAAGAAAACAGGCCGTGGCCAGCGCACTCGTATAAAAATGAGATTCATCCACATTAAGCCCCATCCTTGCCAGTTTTTTTTGTAATTCCTTCGGCGTATACTGACTGGAATTTGTCAAAAAGAGATAATTTTTCTGGTTGTCCGTCAACCACTGCACAAACTCTCTTACTCCCGGTAAAATGCGGTTGCCATGATAAATCACACCATCCATATCACAGATAAAACCTTCTTTTTTCCTTATCGCTTCCATTTCCTTCCTCCTTCTCTTCACACCTGTACAACACGAGCGGGGCGCTTTGTCTCTCTTTACAACGAGCAGCTCCCATTTCCGATACGCTTGCACTTTCAGTCATCTCTTCCTACTTCTCCGACCGCTGCTTTATGGCTGGAGAACTCTTTTTTATCATAACAAACTCCCGTTTCCCTGTGCAATCCTGTCCCTGTAAAATATAGGACAAAAGCGGGTAAAAAGCGGTTCTTCGACCGGAGCGCCGCAAACTTAGGTCGCTTCTTACCGCCTATGACCAATGATTTTCTTCTAACTCGTCCTCCTCTTCCCAACCCTCATAGGAAGAAAATGCTTCCTGATATTCCAGCCATTTCTCATACCAGACAAGGCAGGCCTCCTCATAAAGAGAGTTCTTCTCCCCGTACTCCGCCTTCCACCGTTCATATTCTTCCAGCCACGTCCTTTTTAAGAACAGCTCTTCCCGCCTTTTTAGCATCTGTTCCAAGGCACACGCCGCCTGCCTCATCTGCTCCGCCGCCAGGGTAAGCTGCCAGTCTGTGTAAGACTGCTCCGTATTAAACCTGGCACCTTGCATCCTCGTTTTTTCCGGCACGGCAAAGAGTGCTTCCACCAGCCTTCTGTTTTCTTCTTCTCTTACGTCTTTTTCGCCGTATCTTCTTTTTTTCTTTTCTTTTTCGATATAATGTTCATAACCAAACGGATAGTAGGTCACCTTATCCTTGTCAAAGATGAGCAGGGCGTCTGCCACCTCTTTTAGAAAATATCGGTCGTGAGTCACAAAGAGCATCGTTCCCCCATAGGCACAAAAGGCGGATTCCAGCGTTTCTTTTGCCGGAATATCCATGTGGTTTGTCGGCTCATCCAACAGCAGAAGGTTGGGGCGGCTTTCCAGAATCTCGCCCAATACGAGACGACTCTTCTCGCCACCTGATAAATCAGAAATCTTCTTTGCCACCTCTTCTCCCCGGAATAAATATTGTGCCAGCGTCTTTTTGATATCCGACAGATTTTCCTCCGGATGTTTTTCGTGATAATATTCCAACACCCTTTTTTCTGAATGAAATTCTGCCGTATTTTGTTCAAAATATTCCATCTGGATGTGTTCTCCCCAGCGAAGCTTCCCTGACAATGGAGGGATGCGCCCGGCCAGCGTCTTTAAAAATGTGGATTTTCCCGTTCCGTTTTCCCCGATGATTCCTATTTTTTGTCCCCTCCGCAGACGAAAATCCAGCACCTGCAACGGACTTTCATATCCGACAGCCAGCTTTTCCGCCTCCAGCACAATCTTGTTTCCCGGATGTTTCGGCACGATATCTTCCGTAAAAAAATGTACATCCTCCCGGGGAGGCAGCACAATTTTTTCCATCCGCTCCATCTGCTTTTTTTTTGCCCTCGCCATGGAAGCCTTCCTCGGTTTGTGCTTAAACCGCTCTATCAGTTCCCGGAGCCGCTGCTGCTCCTGCTGATAGGCTTCATATTTCTTTCTCTGAATCTGCCGTTTTTTCTCCCTCTGACTCCGGTACTCCGAATAGTTTCCGGCATATCGGGTCAATGTTCCATCTGACAACTCATAAATCACCTGGGCAGTGCTGTCAAGAAAAAAACGATCATGAGAGACCATCACCACCGCACCTTCGTATTGCCTGACGTATTCTTCCAGCCACTCCACCGAGGAGGCGTCCAGATGATTGGTCGGCTCATCCAAAAGCAAAATATCCGGCTTTTTTAAGAGCAGATGAATCATTCCTATTTTGGTCTGCTCTCCGCCAGAAAATTCATGGAGAGGCTTCTTTTTTTCCTCTCTGTCAAACCCGAATCCGGTAAACAGCTTATCATATTCCAACTCGAAATCATACCGCTCTTTGGCATACCGATCCTTCACGGGACAGCAGGCTTTGATATACTCTTCCAACGTACCCGTTTTTTCAGACAGATGTTCTTGATGCAACATCCCCACTGATGTATTTCTCGCCAGAAAAATGCCAGGCCCCTTCCGTCTGTCATCTCTATCCAGGGACAGCTCCCCGGCAATCAGGCGGAGTAACGTCGTCTTTCCCGCTCCGTTTTTTCCCACGATGGCGATTTTTTCCTTGCCTCTGATGGAAAAATCAACATGATTTAAAATGGTCTCTCCTTGCAGAGAGACCATTCCGTCTATGATTTGATATCGCATAATTCCCCTTTATTTCCGGGCGCACTCGCCGTCTTTTCCGATTAAGATTTGAATGCCGTGTTCTAACTGATCAAGCACCAGATCCAGACATTCCTTCACCGCCTTCGGGCTGCCCGGCAGATTGACGATGAGGGTCTTATTCCGAATCACCGACACCTCCCTGGAGAGCATCGCCCGCCTGGTAATCTGCATGGAACCTGCCCGAATCGCCTCCGCAATCCCCGGCGCATTTCTCGTCGCCACGGCCAGGGTGGCCTCCGGCGTGCAGTCCCTCTCAGAAAATCCCGTTCCTCCCGTGGTGAGGATGAGATTGACTTGCCGCTGATCGGATAAGCGCATGAGGTTTTTCTTGATGATGGAAAGCTCGTCGGGAAGAACCATCGTCTCCACCACCCGATATCCTGCCTTGGAAAGTTCTTCCACGATGATCGGGCCGCTTTTGTCTTCCCTCTTTCCCTCCGATCCCTTATCGCTCAACGTCAGGACGGCAGCCATAAGCGGCCTGTCCGGATCCTCAGGAAGAAGAATCATCTCGTCCCCCACCTTGATGTGTCCCGGTCTGACCACCTCGGCAAACACGCCTTCTCTTGGCATGATGCAGTCTCCCATCACTTTATAAATCTCACAATGACTGTGACATTCCTTGCCAATCTGCGTCATTTCCAGAATCGCCTCCCCGACGGCAAAGCGGCTGCCCACCGGCAGAGAAGAAAAATCGAACCCTTCCACGATTAAATTTTCTCCGAAAGCGCCGAAGGAGACGTTGGCGCCCTTCTTGTTAAACTCCTCTATCTTATCATAGGACAGCAGGCTTACCTGGCGATGCCAGTTTCCTCCGTGGGCGTCCCCCACAATGCCCCATTCCATTTTCAAATCTGCCTCCGGCACCTCCGATTTCTGGATGCCCCTTCTCTCGCTGATGCATATCCCTTTTATGATTCCCATTCGCTATGTCACCCTCCTATCGATACCATCTTTTTATTCTCGGTAATTTCTTCTCTTTTTTCAAAACAATGGGCCTGCGGTTTTTTTATGATCGCCTCTTCCAACACACGACAAAGCGCTTCTTTTCTCTGTACGTCTTTCTTTTCATAACTTCGCAACACCTTCCTCACATCCACCGCATTTCCGTAACAAAGACAGGGCTTGATCTCTCCCTGCGCACTCATGCGGATTCTGTTGCACTGGTCACAAAACTTTCCGTGCATGGCACTGATAACTCCCACGCTTCCGAGAAATCCGGGAATGGTATAATATTTTGCCGGTCCATTTCCGTGGATGCGATCGTCCTTCTTCATAGAAGGATACTTTTCTTTTAACTTCTTTATCAGTTCGCTGTTGGAAACGCCCCGGTAATTCCTTCCCATTCCTATGGGCATAATTTCGATGAACCTTACATCGACCGGATACTTCCTTGCCAGCTCCAACATTCCCGGCCACTCCTCGGCGTTGCACTGTTCCAAAAGCACCGTGTTAATTTTTACTTTCATTCCCGCCCCGACGGCGGCCTCGATTCCCTCCATCACCATCGAAAAATCATCTCTTCCCGTGATGGACTGATAAACTTTCTCGTCCCTCGTATCCAGACTGATATTGACACTTCTCAGACCGTTTTCCAAAAGTTCGTTTAAATATTTTTTCAGAAAAACTCCGTTGGTCGTCAATGTGACATCCTCAATTCCCGGTATTTTTTTCAACATACCAATAAGAGAGGGAGCCCCCCGGCGCACCAGCGGCTCTCCTCCCGTCACTTTCAGCTTCTTGATTCCAAGTAAGGCGGCCTGCGTACAGACCTCCACTATCTCCTCGAAGGTCAGCAGATCTTCCATGGGAATCACTTCTATCCCTTCCGGCATACAATAGCGACATCTTAAATTACATCTGTCTGTGATGGATATCCTCATATAATCAATGGTTCTTCCATAACTGTCTTTCATCTTTACTCCTTAAAAAGAAAAATCTCCGCTTTTTCCTCCCGTCTTCGTACAAAGGTGAATGTCGTGCATCTCCATTCTCTTATCAACGGCCTTGCACATGTCATAAATGGTCAGCAGCGCCACCTGCACTCCCGTCAGCGCCTCCATCTCCACCCCTGTTTTCCCGGTGGTTTTGACCCGGCAAAAAGCGGTGATTTCCCTGCGTTCCTCCTCCGCCTGAAACTCTATTTTTACGCTGGTGAGCTGAAGAAGATGACAGAGGGGAATCAGCTCCGAGGTTTTTTTTGCACCCATAATCCCGGCAATCCGGGCCGTGCCAAGAACATCGCCCTTTGCCATGGTGCCTTCCATCACCTTTTGATAACATTCTCTGCTCATGCGGATGGTCCCTCTGGCGACCGCTTCTCTGTCCGTATCCTTTTTTCCTCCCACGTCCACCATCACGGCGTTTCCGTTTTCATCAAAATGTGTAAACTCCATAAGTCTTTCCGTCTTCTCCTGTTTTTTATTTCCCAAAGCCGCAATTTGGGAAAGTGCAGACATCGCAGTTTAAACAAAGTCCACCCTGTCCAAGGGCAGCCAGCTCTTCTGCAGTGATTGGGTCATCCGCCATCAATCTCGGCAAAACCAGGTCAAAAATCGTTCTTCTGGAGTACATCACACACCCCGGAAGCCCCACAACGGGAATTTTTCCGTCATAGTAACTCAGCAAAAACATCGCTCCCGGAAGCACCGGCGCCCCGTAGCTGATGATGTCTGCCCCGGTATTTTTGATGGCCAGCGGCGTCCTGTCATCCGGATCCACGCTCATCCCTCCGGTACATATGACCATGTCCGCCCCCTGCTCGATGAAAGACAAAATCGCCCTTGTAATTTTTTCATGATCATCGTCACAGATGGTCTGTCCCATCACTTCCGTGTCGAACTCTTTTAGTTTTTCCAAAATGACAGGGGTAAAGTTATCCTCGATTCTTCCGTGGAAAATCTCATTTCCTGTGGTGACAATGCCAACCTTTTTGTGTGCGAAAGGAAGAATCTGAAAGATCGGCGTCCCACCGCAGAGCTGTTTTGCCCGCTCCATCTTCTCCTTTTCGATAATGAGAGGGACAATCCTGGTTCCTGCCAGCCTGTCGCCCGGCCGCACTCTGAAATTTCCATGGCGGGAGGAAACCATCATCTCTCCCATCCCGTTGATCAGCCTCATCTTCTCATCATCCACTTTAAGCAGTCCGTCTTTTTCTGCGATCAGCTCGATTTTTCCTTCTTTTACCGGAGTAGGGGACATGTAATCTCCCTTGCACAGCTCATAGAGAATCTCCGCACCTTCATTTTCATGGAGCATGTTCTCATCCTTCTCCCAGATGTAAACGTGATCTTTTCCCACACTTAACAACACCGGGATATCCTCCTCCCGAATCACATGCCCTTTTCGGAACACGGCATCCTTTGTCACTCCCTTGATAATCTGTGTAATGTCATGACAAAGAACCTGCCCCACTGCCTCCTGCGTTTTCATCAATTTCATAATTCGACTTCCTGCCTTTCTGTGATATCTTCAATCAAAACGTCCATTTTTCCACCGCAGGCCATGCCATCTTGCATGGCAACATTCGCATTCATCACAAACGGAAAAAGTTCTGACTCTCCACTTCCAATCATAGAAACTGCCCTCTGTATTACCGTGGCCTCTCCCAGCCCGCCTCCGATGGTTCCCTCAATGCTTCCGTCTTTGTAGACGAGCATCTTTGAACCTTCTTTTCTCGGGGTGGACCCTGCCGTCTTCACGATGGTCGCCACTGCGGCCGGCTCTTTATTTTCGGCAATCTTTACGATCATCTCCCGCTCCAAGTCCGTCTGAATGGCGTCTTCCTCCGCCCTGCTTCTCTTCGACAAAATCAGCTCTGCCAAAATAGACACGGCAATCTCTTCCGGCGTCACCGCCTTGATGTCAAGACCGATGGGTGTGTGAACCTTGTCGATTTTCTCCCGGGAGATGCCTTCCTTTTGAAACATGGCAAGCTGCGCTCCCACCCGCCTTTTAGAACCAATCATTCCAAGATATCCCGGCATCTCATGAGTCAGCATATATCCCAGGCACTCTCCGTCACGGCTGTGCCCCCTTGTCACGATGGCAACATAATCCGCCTTCGTGACGGCAAGATCCGGGAGCACCTTTTCATAAGGGCCGCAAATGACCTTTTTTGCCTCCGGGAAACGAGCGCTGTTGGCAAACTCCTCCCTCTCATCCACAACCCAAAGCGAAAATCCCACCTTTGCGGCAAAGCTGCAAAGCGCCTTGGAGATGTGTCCTCCTCCCAGCAAAATCAGCCGGTCTTCCTGACCAATCGGCTCATAACAACATACGTTTTCTCCATCGTCTTTCAGAGTGGGAACCCGCACAAAATCGACATCTTCCTGCGTAATGATGTACTTATCAACGACCGCCTTCGCTCCAGGGCTGTTCCTGTCAACGACTGTCACCAGATTGCATGCCGCTCCTTCTTTCATCTTCTTCGCCGCATCCTGATATATATGTCTGTGCATCCTTCTCTCTCCTTTCAAATCTATAGTCCACGACGCACAACGGGACTGTTGCATCACTGTAACAGCCCCGTTGTAACGTATGGCGAAACATCTATTTCCATTGTACGTCTTTCTTCGCCTCACGTCAAATATAAATTCTTCTTTGTTTGTGTCAAGTAAACGTTGGCAACTTTTCTTTTGTTTTTCTTTCAAATG
>JAUNJG010000111.1 GCA_030533385.1 Eubacteriales bacterium
ATACAAGATCAGGATGAGAAACAATTGATTTTAATATTTTATTCTTTACCGCTGCGATGGGAGTATGTCACTGGACGAAGTCGATATTGCTGGTGTATAATTATCGTCTCAGGGAAGAGCTGATATTTTCCCGCTGATTTTTGTAGTTAGGATGTGAAAGTGTGGAGACTTTTTATTTAGTCGATTTTGAAAATGTAAACAATGAAGGTATTGAGAATATCGACGTACTCTCAAGTGAGGATCACGTTTATATATTCTCTACCGAAAATGCGATTAATATTCGGATGGATATCATATTTTCAAAGAAAATAGATATTCAGGGGTACATAGTTCCGGTTTGTAAGCAATCATTAGATATGCATCTGGTTTCTTATCTTGGATATTTGCTGGGAGTTCATGGAAAACAGTGTTCTTATGTCATTATCAGTAAAGATAAAGATTATGACAATATTATCAAGTTCTGGAAAGAAAATGGATATCCCAATATTTCCAGAGAACCTGGTATACAGAGAACGGAAGCACAGAAAAGAGAAAAATCGAAGGAAAAGAAAAAAATGGAGGCAGCAGCCGTACCATCTGTGTCGGCACAAATCGTACATGAAGAAATCGGTGTTGAAATGCCATATAAGTTGTCGGGTAGTGACAGATCTAAGCTTAATGTCTTTATGCAGCATGGATTGATGAATATGGGTTATCCTGTAAATACGGCAAATAGAATTTGCAGTATTGTTATATCAAGGTGCAATGAGAAATCTATGCTAAACGCTATTTATAATGATATAAAAAATGAATTTGATGAAGATGAATATTCTAAAGTATATGAGGATGCCAAGATGGTTCTCAGGAAGTTTGCCGCTCAAAGAAGTAAAGGAACAAAACGAGAATCGAAGGTGAGGGCGTTCTTCGGGCAGCATTTCAAAAAGAAGATATATGTTGATAAGAAGGAATCCATCATCAGCATTTTGATTCACGCAAAGAGTAAACAGCAGGTGAATAATGAACTTATGAAGTTATATTCCGATCACAGTACGGTAAGACATATTTATCGAACAGTGCGGCCTTTGCTGGAGGAGTTGCCGGGCAAATAGTGGCGTTTCGAGAAGAATCCTTTGGAATATGTACAGTCAAAGAGGAAGCCTGTGAAATATAAGTTGTTATTGCCTGGCTTTTAGAGTATAATATGAGCGGCGTGCATTTTTAGTGCGGCAATATATTTTTTATAGTAGTCTTAGAAAGGATTTTTTTATGCGTTATATTCATGAACTCAGAGAAGGGGTCACTGTCTCGGAGGTTTATCTTTGTAAACAGAAAAATGTGGCGAAAACCAAGGCGGGAAAGACCTATTATTCTTTGGTTCTACAGGACAAAACCGGCATCATTGACACGAAGATATGGGAGCTTAACAATGGAATTGACAACTTTGAACAGATGGATTATGTTCGGGTTGAAGGGAGCGTCACCAGTTTTCAGGGAAACCTCCAGCTGAATGTTCGTCGTCTCCGTCGCGCCAAGGAGGGCGAATACCTTCCTCAGGATTATATTCCGTGTACCACCGGCGACATAGATGCCATGTTCAAAGAATTGATTGGTTTTGTCAACCGGATACAAAATATATACCTTAGGCAGATTCTTGTGGCATTTTTCGGCGACAGAGAGTTTGCCCAAAAATTTAAGGAACATTCGGCGGCAAAGCGGGTGCATCATGGATTCATGGGAGGACTGCTGGAGCATACCTTAAATGTGACGAAACTTTGCAACTTTTATTGCGAACAATATCCCGTTCTCAATAAAGATTTGCTCATCACGTCGGCCCTCTGCCATGACATTGGCAAAATCAACGAGTTGTCTGTGTTCCCGGAAAATGATTACACTGACGAGGGACAGCTCATCGGTCACATTGTCATGGGAACGATGATGGTGGAAGAAAAAATTAAAAACATTCAGGGATTTCCGGTAAAGCTGGGAAATGAGCTGAAACATTGCATCCTGGCTCATCACGGCGAGCTGGAATACGGTTCTCCGAAAAAACCGGCCCTCATCGAAGCACTGGCATTGAATTTTGCCGATAATACCGATGCAAAAATGGAGTCATTTCTGGAGGCGCTTGCGGAGGAAAGCCGTTCAGGCGGAGAGTGGAAAGGTTATAACAAACTTTTTGAATCTAACATCAGAGCCACCAGTACACCCGGCACGAAGTAAGAAAGAACATTTCCTTTTGACATGCCCCCCAGTGCATGAACACTCACAGAGCTGTCACAGCATGGTATCTGCCGGCAGCGGTTGATTCCAGCGTTAATATAGAAGATAGATTATAGCATAACTGTCTTGCTTAGAGTTCAATTAAATGGGATAGGATGAATTTAAATATATTTTTCGATGGTTCATGGGAGGCAGGACTTACAAAAAAGAGTACTACATTTTTAATAATATTCGGAGTGTATATTTTAATAATATTGGGAGCATATATATGGAATTAAAAAAGAATCAGGAGATTCTGCTCACAATCGAAGATTTGACAAAAGAAGGGGAAGGCCTTGGAAAATACCAGGGCTTTCCTTTGTTCGTTAAAGACACTGTCATCGGAGATAGAGCCAGAGTCGCCATCACAAAATTGAAGAAAAATTATGGATACGCCCGTCTGGTGGAAATCGTAGAGGCATCCCACGACAGGGTAACGCCGCCATGCCCGGTGGCAAGACAATGCGGCGGCTGCAAAATACAGCAACTCTCCTATGAGAAACAAAAAGAATTCAAATGGAATCAGGTTGCAAACTGCCTGAAACGAATCGGCGGTTTTTCTGACATAGAAGAAAAAATGGAGCCGATATATGCCATGGAAGAACCGTGGCATTACCGCAATAAAGCACAGTATCCCGTAGGACTGGACAAGGAAGGCAATGTCATCGCAGGCTTTTATGCCGGACGCACCCACTCCATCATTCCAAACACCAACTGTCTGATTCAGGCAAAGGTCAATAAGGAAATTTTGGACGTTATTCTTCCGTATCTTCAAAAAAATCATATTCCGCCTTATGATGAAAAAAACCACACCGGCCTGGTGCGTCACATTTTAACCCGCATAGGGTTTACCACCGGTGAAATTATGGTATGCCTCATCTTAAATGGTACGAAAAAAGACTTAAAAAACTTGCCGGAGCTTCTCGCCTCGTTACAGCAGCTTCCGGGTATGACAAGCATTATCGTCAACACCAACGAGGAGAAAACCAACAAAATCTTAGGTTCTGTCTGCGAAACCCTTTGGGGGCAGGATTACATTGAGGATTATATTGGAAATGTAAAATATCAAATTGGCCCGCTGTCCTTCTACCAGGTGAACCCGGCGCAGACAAAAGTTCTCTATTCCAAGGCTTTGGAATACGCCGCCTTAGAAGGGGAGGAGACGGTCTGGGATCTCTACTGCGGCATTGGCACCATCTCCCTTTTCCTCGCCCAGAAAGCAAAGCAGGTCTACGGTGTGGAAATTATCAAGGAAGCCATTGATGACGCTCGACGTAATGCGGCCCTGAACCACATGGACAACGTTACCTTCTTCGTCGGCAAGGCAGAGGAAATTGTTCCCGCCCAATACGAAAAAACCGGCGTCCATCCCGATGTCATTGTGGTGGACCCGCCACGAAAAGGCTGCGAGGCATCCCTCCTCCATACCATGACCGCCATGGCGCCAAAACGCATTGTCTACGTCAGCTGCGACCCCGCCACCCTGGCAAGAGACTGCCGCATCCTCTGTGAAGAAGGATATGAAATCCGGAAAGTGGCGGTGGTGGATCAATTCGCACATACGGGGCATGTGGAGACTGTGGTAGGACTACATCGCAAAGATATGTAGAAATCCTTGAATTTACGCACTTTACAGACTTTTTCAGTTTCCGTCAAGTGGGTGAAAATCACAAGGAAAAAGGCCTTGTAAGAAAAGTGACCGTGGTTGTGGCACTTGACCTCGACACGGGGAACACAATAAATCCTGAGTATGAAAGTGAATAAAGAGTTATCAGAAATGATAAACGATAGGGATGCTTAAAAAAAGAGTGTCCCTATTTTTTATACAAAAAATCAAATGAAATCAGGAGGAAAAGCACATGAATGGACACACAGCGTTAAGAGCAGAAACTGAAAAAAAGGAACAGATTATTTTTGCCAGTAAAGCACATGAAAAATTCTACTACGAGAAATTGAAAGAGGTCAGATACCCGGATGTGTATCACAAAGCATTATGCTATTGTCTTGGGATCAGCGAAGATACAAGGAGAACTGTGTACCAGGTTTATGATTTTAAGACAGGATGCGTCAAAACAGAATGCCTGAAACAAGGATGGCAGACAAGTGGCAGCCAGAGAATTATCCGGATGGCGTTCAACCTGTACTGCAATGGAACGCCCAGTATTTACGATTATGAGGAAACAGACGAGATGTTATCAGAATGCAGGGAATATACGGTGGAGGAGATATTTTGCTGCTCTTATGCTCCGTATTTCTGGCAGGCGATTAGGCTTCGGTATCCGGAATATACAGAAGGTAGCTGCGAATGACGTATGTGGCATGGAGGAATGAAGAAATGCTGAAGAT
>JAUNJG010000112.1 GCA_030533385.1 Eubacteriales bacterium
AAGCAGAGACGGGAGTAAAGTCAATCAGAGTGCATGATATCCGACACAGCCATGTTTCACTTTCACAGGGTTATTTCTGGGACAGTCTATCCGACTGCCTCAGATAGCCCTTTTTCTTTTGCCTCACGTTCCGCCTTTTCACGCTCATATTTTCGGCGCATATAGGTACGATTCCATGCACGCTTACGGCGTTTGCGGTCTTCTTCTTTTAGTTGTTCAGGAGTAAGCTCCGGCATTGGAACATCCAGCTTTCCTACATACTTGAGATAAATATCAATCTGCTGGATTCTGTCACCGGAAGATTTGTCCGCTTCGTGTACCACGATTTTATCAACAAATTCATGGATCATAGGAGTAGTAAGTTCTGTAAAATCTGTGTATCGGTGTACCAGTTCAATAAACTTATCTACATTATCAGCATTCTCCTGATAGTCAGCCAAAGCCTTTTCTAAAGTATCTACTGATAATTCCAATTCACTTTGTTCTGTTTCGTAGTCAGCCAAAAGCATTTCAAACCGCTTGTCACTTAGCTTCCCATTTACATTGTCCTCATAGATTTTCTTAATGAGGGTATTTAGTTCGTTGATACGTTTCTGCTCTCTGGAAAGACGCTTTTTCTGTGCTTTTGCTTCATTTTCCTGTTGAAGCTCCGTTGCACTGCGAACCTTTTCGATAAACTCTGATTCGTGCTCTATCACATAAGTACTGGTAGCTTTAATAACTTCCAAAAGCAAATCCCTGATAACATCCGTGCGGACATGGTGTTGTGTGCATCTGTTTTCAAACTTGCTCTTTGCCTTACTGTAAGTGGAGCAGGTGTAATTGTCCTGTGCATTGGTGTACTTTCCGGTTGGATTACCATCCTTATCCTTCTTTTCATAACCGCCGGTGCGGTGGTTGAACATCTTGGCACCGCAATCAGCACAATATATCAGTCCGGTTAAAGGATTGATGTCACCTTTCTTGGTAGGGCGGTGCTTGGTTTCACGGATTTTCTGAACAGTAAGCCACGTTTCTTCGTCCACAATTGCTTCCTGCGTGTTTTCAAAAATAATCCAGTCCTCCGGTGAGTTGTGCACGGAATTCTTATCCTTATAGGATAACTTCTTGGTGCGGAAATTCACAGTATGCCCCATATACTCAGGTTTTCTTACAAGGTCTGAAATCGTAGAAGCAGTCCAAGTGTATAGTCTGTTCATGTCACAGCTTCCCCGACAGGTTCCAAGTCCCTGCTTTGCAAGATAATAGGAAGGTCTTTCGACTTTTTCATCTTTCAGAATCCTTGCTACCTGCATCGGTCCGTTTCCCTCAATGATAAGCTGATAAATACGTCTTACCACAGCGGCAGCCTCTTCATCAATAATCCAATGGTCTGGGTCATCGGGATCTTTCTTGTACCCGTAGATTGCGTTGCTTGTCAGATGCTTTCCATCCATCCCCTTGTTATGAAGTACGGACTTGATTTTCCGGCTGGTATCTCTTACATACCACTCATTCATAATGTTAAGGAATGGGGCAAATTCGTTACTGCCATCGTTTAGAGCACTGTCCACATTGTTGGAAATGGCGATAAATCGCACATTTTTCTTTCGAAACAGCACTTCCGTATAAAAGCCTACTTCAAGGTAATTACGCCCGATACGGCTCATATCCTTTACAATAACGCATCCTACAGTGCCATCTTCAATATCCGCAAGCATACGCTTCCAGTCCGGTCTGTCAAAATTGGTTCCCGACCATCCGTCATCCGTATAATGACGGAGATTGGTAAATCCCTGCTCGTTTGCAAATCTCTCCAGCATCTTTTTCTGGTTTACGATACTGTTGCTGTCACCGCTTTGCTCATCATCACGGGATAATCTCTCGTAGAGTGCAGTGATTTTGTTAAGTTCCGGTTGTTTGGTTTTCATAAGATTCTCCTTTCAAAACAAACAACCAGCTTATCTGTGGTTTTATTCTACCACGAATAAGCTGGTTTGTGTAAAAATAATTATTGTCTCACTAATAGGAGAAATCCGAAAGAAAATCGGAACTGTTTTGTAAAACTTATAAATTTTAATTCCCCCGAATTCGGGGGAATTAGTTGAGATATGTTGATGCTTGTTGTGTCGAAAAAATATCAATTTATTTGTTTTGCAAAAGGATATATTGTGCTGCAATAACAAAATTTTCTATGTCTTCTTCACTTAATCCTCTAACAATAAACAAATCATCCCATATTATTTTCATCTTATTAATATCTTCACATTCAACCTGAAAAAATCCAGTATTCAAATCAATACCCACATAAATGTTTCCGGCTAAAATATATGCTGAAATTATCGGTTCTTGCTTTCCATTTTCTTTTGCGTTTAAGATAACTGTATCTACAAATTGACTTGGTGCTTCTTTGGTTGGATGATATTTTTCAACAAAGTAATCATTAAGCTCTTTGCCACTAATCCTATTTACTACTAAATTATTTTTATTCTCAGAATAAATCTTTTTCCAATTCTCGATTTGTTCTGAAGTAACTTCTGTTGTAATCATATTTTCCTCCTCTTTGCCCTTAAAAATCAGAATTTCTATACGTCAATAAACTATTGAATATCATAATAATATATTGCTTTCTCATACAATTCTCGGCATTGCTTTTCATCTCCCCAAGATAAAGGGTCATCTGCATAAGACAATATATAAAACGGTTCTTCTTCAGATATTTCTTTGGGTAAATACTGCCATAATTGATACATTCGTTTTCCAAACTCTGCAAGATTATTCTCAGCAATATATATGCCTTTGAGTTTGCTCATTAGTTTTCTACTAAACTTATCAATATCTAACTGCATTTCATTAAATAAATAACATAAATGCAGCATCGCATCCTTATAGGCTCTTCCTTCTAAATCAAGCAAAACTTCATCTTGTGGATTTTGAAGGAATAACTGGTCGAGTTTTTCTATATATTCATCATATTTACAATATCCAATGCTACACAGAACAGCATATACAATTAACTCTTCCATTTTCCCTCCTTAGTTATGAAAATTGGAATTTATCATCTCTAATCATACCATGGTCACACGGTTCCGAAAAGGACTTGTTTTTTCTTACTAGGTATGTCTACGAAAACCAGACTCATATAATCAATCTTGTACAATTAATTCTATATTTTCACTGTCACTTTTGACGTGAACTTTTGCATTTTCCACTAGCATCATACTAGAAACAGTCTATCTTTCAGCCTTTGACAACCCTTTGACCATTCTATCAAAATCAGATTCAATCGGTTGCGTCTTATTGAAGATATCATATTCCTTATATGCTTTCTCCACTGCCTGTTTATGTGAAATACACCCATTATCTTTCAGAATATCGTATCTGCGGAACTCAAGGAACTCGTTTACGCTTTTCGAAAATTCTTCCATTGTAAAGACATTTTCACGTTCAATCAAATCCTCTATATAGTCAAAATATCCTGTTACCGCACGTTCCAGTTGTCGGATTTGCTTTTCATCCAAGTAGTTTTTGGCAATCTGGGTATCAGACTTGAGAATACGACCATCGGGAGCATTTTTCCATGTGGTCAAGCCCATATTCTCTTTGGTGTGATCAGCCTGATTGTACACAATTTCAGCCGCAGTCTTACCGGTAATGGCATAGTGGAATTTGTTCTGTATGGTGGCATAAAAATGATATGCAGTATCGGAATCTCTATCATAATCAATGCTGCACTCGGCAAATATATCCGTTATCTGTTGCCATATTCTGCGTTCGCTGGCACGGATGGAGCGAACTCTTTCCAGCAATTCACGGAAGTAATCCTTGCCAAAAGCAGTTTTTCCCTGCTTTAAGCGTTCATCGTCCATTGCAAAGCCTTTAATCATATATTCTTTCAAAATACTGGTTGCCCAGATTCGAAATTTGGTAGCCTGAATGGAATTTACTCTATAACCAACGGAAATAATGGCATCCAGATTGTAATAATTGGTAGGGGAAAGCTGAGTTTTTCCGGGAATCGCACCGTGTGGAGTGGGTATTTCCATTTTGGAAACTACCACTTCTTCACGAAGTTCTCCCTGCTCAAAAATATTTTTTAAATGCTTGCTGATTGCCGGTGTCTGCACACCGAATAATTCAGCCATTGCTTTTTGGGTAATCCAGATAGTTTCATCTTTTATTAAGGCACTGACGGTCACATTATCATCTTCGGTTCTGTACAGCACCATTTCCATCTGTTTTGTAATATCTGTATTCATAAAATCCTTCTTTCTGTGATTTGACACTTAAGAATTAGTTGCCATTGCCCTTATCCTTCGCCCGGCTCTTATACACATTATACTGGTTCTTGCATTTGCCACTGCAAAATACGCTGTTGGGTCTGCCGGCAACAAAGGCATTTCCACAGTGCTTACATACCTTCAGTGAGGACTTTTCATCCGTAAGCATAAAAGAAAACATCATCTGCACACCTAACAGAAGCGAATGGAAGTCCCAGACAATGGTAGGGCGCTCAAGCAGCTCTATGTGATAGGTTGGTGCAATACCGCCAAATGCCGCCATGCCCT
>JAUNJG010000113.1 GCA_030533385.1 Eubacteriales bacterium
TTGGAATTTTTCTGATTTTGCTTTCTGTTGTAATCCGTTACGGCGCAGAACTGGAACATAAGGCGAGGAAATAGAAGTTTGGTTTGTAAAGGTGGTAAACGAGATGAAGAAACTGCAAAATATGGTATTGCCACAAAGGCAGTAAAAGCAATTTGTTATGAGATGTTTACTTGTTTTGATATTATTCGTATATATGCAGAACCTTTTTCTCACAATGAAGCATCTAAACGTGTGTTGGAAAAGGCAGGATTTACATACGAGGGAACTATGCGGAACGGCATATATAAAAATGGAAAGGTATTCTCTTACTGCATTTATTCCGTATTGCGTGAAGAAATGTTAGAGGAATAAACGAAACAAAAATGCACTATGTAAAGGCAAAGGGAATTTTATCGGCAAAAAACGGAATGAATTTATATCGGGGCTGCTCTCATGGGTGTATTTACTGCGACTCACGCAGTGATTGTTACCGTGTGAAGCATGATTTTGAGGACATAGAAATAAAGGAAAATGCGCCTCAGTTATTGGAAAACGCTCTCAAACGCAAGCGTAAAAAATGTATGATAGGGACAGGCTCAATGACAGACCCGTATATTCCCTTAGAAATGGAAATCGGCAATGTCAGAAAAGCATTGTCCCTAATTGAACAGTACGGCTTTGGATTTACGGTGATTACAAAATCAAATCGGATTCTGCGGGATATAGACCTTTTGCAGAAGATAAATGATAACGCTAAATGTGTCGTACAGATGACACTGACTACTTATGATGATGACCTGTGCCGCAAAATTGAGCCTAATGTAAGTACGACCAGTGAGCGCTTCGAGGTTCTGAAACAAATGCGGGATGCGGGGATCCCTACGGTTGTGTGGCTCACACCGATATTGCCGTTTATAAACGATACAGAGGACAATATCTCCGGCATATTGGATATGTGTATGGAAGCAAAGGTGTATGGGATTATTTGCTTTGGTATGGGATTAACGCTACGGGAAGGAAACAGGGAATATTTTTACAGGCAGTTAGACAGGCTGTTTCCCGGCTTAAAGGATAGGTACATCCGAACTTATGGAAATCAGTATGTTGTAAGCAGTCCCCATAATGATTCGCTATTGCGATTATTTCATCAAAGATGTGAGGAAAATGGAATTGTACATAATAATGATAGGATATTTAAGTATCTTTCGGAGTTTGAAAGTAAAGCAGATGTAAGACAGTTAAAATTATGGGATATATAAGCAGGCAGAAAATGGTTGTTAGTAAAAATGTTAAGATGATTGGCAAAGCGACATAGTTTGCAGAAAGGAATGGATGCAAATATGAATAAAGAATGGGCAGAACTTAATAAAACGATGCAAATACAGATAAAAAGCAGAAACAGTTTTAATGATGGTATCAAGACATTACTCTTGCTGCGTGAAAAACTGATAGGACAGGTAGCTGAGTTTGAAAATACTTTGACAAAAGAGCAAATGTGCGCCATTCCGTTTATCAATGCGGAAGGTTACCATAGCAAAACAATAGCATATTCCCTTTATCATATATTTCGAATTGAGGATATTGTTGCACATTCGATTATTGCAAGGGACGAGCAGATATTTTTTTCGGGGGATTACAAAAGTCGTATGCACTCCCCGATTATTACAACGGGCAATGAATTGGCAAAGCAGGAAATAGCTGATTTTTCTAAAGAACTTGATTTAAGCGAGCTTTACCAATATGTGTATGACGTAGATAAAGCTACGTCTGAATTGCTCAAGCAATTCACATTTGATGATTTGAAGAAGAAATATACGGAACAGGACAAAGAAGCTGTCCGTACATTGGGCGTAGTCAGTGAGGATGAAAAGGCGGTCTGGCTCATTGATTATTGGTGCAATAAGGATTTGAAAGGTTTAATCCAAATGCCATTTTCACGTCACTGGATTATGCACATTGAGGCAAGTCTGCGGATAAGAAATAAAGTTTAACTAAAAACAAGAATTACTGGGTTTACGGAGGTTACAGAAAAGTATTTCTGAGGTTAGTCGAGTTTTTAAGAGAGGAGGTTACCTATTCATTTCAGATCCGACACCCAATGCCAATGATGCCAGTCGATTTGTAGATGGGTACATGCAGCTTAAAAAAGATGGTCATATAAAGTTTTACACGAAAGATGAATGGTTACTGATATGCGGAAAATATGGATTGCAATTCAAAAAATCTTTTGATAGTACCATTCGGTTTCCCAAAGAAAAAAGATACAGCCTATGGATTTGATGATTTAATAAAGAAACACGACAAAGAGATCGTTAAGAGTTATGAACTTGAAGTAAATTGAAATGAAATATATATAACAGAATAGGTTAATAATATTTTGTTCTGCAAACGATGAAATTCTATTTATAAAGGAGAATAGTATGTTGTCACTTAATATAGCAGATACATTTGAATTATTGTTTGACAAAAATAATACCATTGCATATAAGGCTTTACAGGAATTGCAAAAAGAATGTGAAGAAACAGATCGTATTTATCCTTACATGGATAGATTAAGCGATATGCTTGACAATGATAATTCTTATATCCGCACAAGAGGGCTTACATTGATTGCCTATAATGCAAAATGGGATAAAGATTATAAAATTGATGAAATCATCGATAACTATTTGAAACATATAACGGATATTAAACCTATTACAGCAAGACAATGTATTAAGCTGTTGCCGATTATTGCAAAGGACAAACCAGAATTGAGGAATGATATTCTTTCTGCACTTCAAAAAGCGAAAATATGTATTTACGATGACAGTATGCAGCCGTTAATTTATAAAGATATACAGAAAGCATTGAAAGAAATACAGGAATTATAAAAATACAAATCAGGATTTAAAGGAAAGATTATGACATTGTTTTTAAATAAAGTGGTGAGCAGTATAACTCAGATTATTCTGTTTGCGTTAATACCTTTTATTTGGTGGCTCATTTCTGGACGGGAACAAGAGAAATTTACACAGTGGATAGGAATAAAAAAAGTAGAGGGAAACAAAAATAAAGTAAGTATTATTGTGATAGCAATATCTCTTGTGTTTATGCTTTTAGGAGCGATAACTTTATATGTCTTAAGGGATGTTGAAATGGCTACTTCTGAATTTGCAGATTTGGGAATGTCCGCACTTCCTGCAATTTTTGTTTATGCAATTTTTAACACAGCGTTTCCAGAAGAATTGTTTTTTAGAGGTTTCATTTTAAAGAGAATGTCAAAAAAGTTTGGTTTTATATGCGGAAACTGCGTTCAAGCAATTTTGTTTTCCTTACTTCACAGCGTGATGTTTTACTCTATTGTTGGAATAGTGAAAACTATGCTTATTGCAAGTTTTACAGGAGTTATTGCGTATTCTATGGGTTGTGCGAATGAGAAAATTGCTAATGGCTCAATTATTCCAAGCTGGATAATTCATTCTTTATCAAATATTTTTTCTGGGATTTGTGCGGCGTTTATGCTCATCTAATTCCCATTTGCCAGGAAGAACAACATATCACCAAAGAGCCAGACGCACAGCCGATGAACGTGTGAGCATCACATTTTTTTGAGTGGAATGAAAAATTAGTATACGAGGAGAAATACAATGAATAAGCCAAATATATCAATACATCAGATAAAAATTGATTTCAATGTGACAGATCAGATCAAACGATTTGTTTATGTCTATATCATTGAAGCACAGCATTGTTATTTAGTTGACTCCGGAGTATATGGATGCGAGAGACAGATTTTAGATTATTTAGAAAAGATTGGAAGGGAACTCTCTGATATTAAGGGGATTTTCCTTACTCACGCACACCCAGATCATATCGGAGCATCAGCCTGGTTTCAAGAAAATACAGGTTGCAGGATTTATGCCAGTGAGGGAGAACGACGTTGGATTGAGAATGTTGATTTACAGTTCAAGGAAAGACCGATACCAAACTTTTATAACTTGGCAGGAAAATCAAGCAGTGTCGATGTTGTTGTGGAAGATGGTGATTTAATTTCATTAGAAGATGGAGTGGACATCAAGATAATCAGCACTCCCGGCCATTCTGCTGATAGTCTTTCTTATCTCGTTGGAAATGCTCTGTTCATAGGCGATGCCGTTCCGGTAAAGGAAGATATTCCGATCATAGTTGATGAACAGGCAACACGAAATACTCTGGAACGAATCCGTATGCTATCTGGTGTTAAAAACTATTATCCCGCATGGGATCATACTTATTCAAAAGACGTGATGGTAGAGAAACTTGAGAGTGCCAAAGAACTATTAGATATGTTAAAAACAGCGGTCATGGAAATTAACAATGGAATGGAATTGCCGGAACTTGTTGATGAAGTATGTGAAAAGATGAAGATGCCAATGCTGAAAAGGAATCCGTTATTTGCAACAACTATCGAGAGCCTGAGAAAGGAGTAATCATGAGTTGTTATTTTGTAGTAGATACATATATAGACGAGAACAGAGGGCGCGGCTCCTACGATAATTATATAGAGCAGGTGAAACCTATTGTGGAAAGCTTCGGGGGAG
>JAUNJG010000036.1:0-4200 GCA_030533385.1 Eubacteriales bacterium
CAACATCCAGTATACATCCGTCCATGAAAGTAATTTCATCAACGTCTCCAATACCCTCTGCCGTCTCGTCGGGACTCCACAGAGAATCGATGTGAATCGGGAAGGAGACCTCCACGTCATCCAGACATCTATCACAGGGAATCAAAAGACACACCACCGTGTCCCCGGTCACATGAACCTTCTTGTCCTTTCGGGACACTGTCAAAACAAAGGATTCCTTCCGGCTGACCGGATAGACACCCTGCTTAAGCTCCAGCATCTCAAAGGACGGCTCCACGGTGTACTCTCTGACTACAGATGGATTGGCCAAGATTTCCGATATATTGATTGTCATAATATCAGCAACCTTTCGTACTCATACTCTTGGTATTATACACACGTCATTTCCCCTTGTCAAGTAATTTTTACTGGATGCCCGGGATGGATGGGATGCCGTCAAATCCTTTCTGCAAATCTTCGTCGGTAGGGATGTAGTCGCTCATCTCTCCGTCATGGAACTTCTCGTAAGCCACCATGTCGAAGTATCCGGTTCCCGTAAGGCCAAAGAGGATGGTCTTTTCTTCGCCGGTTTCTTTGCATTTTAACGCCTCGTCCATGGCAACCTTGATGGCGTGGCTGCTCTCCGGCGCCGGAAGGATGCCCTCCACTCTCGCAAACTCTTCTGCCGCCGCAAACACCTCGGTCTGCTCCACGGCGCGGGCTTCCATGAGTCCCTGGTCGTAAAGCTCGGACAGGATGCTGCTCATGCCGTGGAAGCGAAGGCCTCCGGCGTGGTTGGCGGAAGGAATGAAGCCGCTGCCCAAAGTGTACATTTTTGCCAGCGGACAGATCATGCCCGTGTCGCAGAAGTCATAGAGGTATTTTCCTCTGGTAAAGCTTGGGCAGGAGGCAGGCTCCACGGCGATGAACTGATAGTCGGCCTCGCCCCGGAGCTTTTCGCCCATGAACGGGGAAATCAGTCCACCCAGGTTAGAACCGCCGCCGGCACATCCGATGATGACGTCCGGCTTGATGCCGTATTTGTCCATGGCGGCCTTGCTCTCCAACCCGATGACGGACTGGTGGAGTAATACCTGGTTTAACACGCTTCCAAGCACATAGCGATATCCCTCGTTGGTGGTGGCCACTTCCACCGCCTCGGAGATGGCGCATCCCAGACTGCCGGTGGTGCCCGGATGAGCCTCCAAAATGCGTTTTCCTACTTCTGTATCCATGGACGGGGACGGAGTCACGCTCGCTCCGTAGGTGCGCATCACCTCTCTTCGGAAAGGTTTTTGCTCGTAGGAAACCTTTACCATGTACACTTTACAATCTAATCCCAGATAAGCGCAGGCCATGGAGAGGGCGGTTCCCCACTGACCGGCTCCGGTCTCCGTGGTGACACCCTTTAATCCCTGCTGTTTTGCATAGTAAGCCTGGGCGATGGCAGAGTTTAACTTATGGCTGCCGCTGGTGTTATTTCCTTCAAATTTATAATAGATTTTGGCCGGCGTATCCAGATGTTTTTCCAGACAGTAGGCGCGGACCAGAGGAGACGGACGGTACATTTTATAGAAGTCCTGAATCTCCTGAGGAATGTCAATGTAAGCTGTATCGTTGTCCAGCTCCTGCTGTACCAGCTCTTTACAAAAAACAGCTTCCAGCTCCTCCGCCTTCATCGGCTCTCCGGTGCCTGGGTTTAAAAGGGGAGCAGGTTTCTTTTTCATGTCGGCACGGACATTGTACCACTGCTTTGGCATCTCATTTTCTTCGAGATAAATCTTATATGGAATCTCTTGGCTCATTGGTTTTACCCTCTTTCTGTAAAATATTCGATAGCTTCTGTCGCAAAAGCATAAGCCGACGCAGTCTCCGTCGCCACCATGTCTTTTCGTGTCTGTTTTTGCGAAGCATATACTCATTTAGTTTACCGTATTAAAGTGCCTCCGTCAAGAATATTCTCATACATCCCACCTTTTTCTCATATATATGAAGAAACCGATGACAGGAAATTCTCATGAAGAAAGGACTTTTTTTCAAACTTTGCCAGATGATCTGTATCCTCCTTTTTTTTCTTTTGCTAAGCCATTCAGCGCTTGTCTTACACTATGCAAAGCGAGGACTTTTCTCCTGGGCGTTTTCTGTCCTCCCGGTTTTGTTTCCTTTTATTTTATTGTCTAAATTCTGGATTTATTTTCGCCTTCCCCAGTCCATCTACCGCATCGCCCTCCGCCTCCTGCCCCGACACGGCCTGCTGGCGCCTCCTCTCACGGTACTGTGCCTCGGCCTTTGCACCGGGTTCCCCGTGGGTGCCGTCTTCATCTGCCATTTTTACGAAAAGGGGCTTTTGTCCAAAGAGGATGGGGAGAGGCTGCTCCCCCTTTGCTCCTTCGTCAGTCCCATGTTCCTTGCCGGGTACGTTCGCCCGCTCTTCTCCCTTGATGACCGGACATGGCTTTGCTTCCTCGTCTCCTTGTATGTTCCACTCCTCCTTTTTTTCTGGGCGGAGTTTCTCTGCCGGAAAAATGACGGGCAGCCTCGCCCCGGCACCCGGATTTTTCTGACAGCAAAAAAAGAGGCAGCCCCACACATCCGTGAAATCTGGCTGTCCTCTCTTGAAATCATCTTTATGATCGGCATATATATGATGCTCTTTTCTATTCTCTCCGGCATGGTTCTGGAGGAGCCATTGTTTGACCACTGGGTCGCCGGACTTTTTCTTTGTAATCTGGAAGTTACGACAGGAGTTGAAAGACTCGCCCTTCTCGGCGGCCTCCCCTCCGTTGTCAGGATTCCCGCCCTTTGCTTTGTCGTTGCCTTCGGCGGGCTTTGCACCGCCGCCCAGATATACAGCGTCATATATGAAAGCCGTCTCTCCATGAAAAAATACTTTGGGACAAAGGGGGCCTGCGGTCTCCTGTCCGCCCTTCTTTTTTGGGTTACTCAGCTGATTTGGCGCTAGCGCCCTCCTCCGTCTTCTCAAAATCCTGACGGCTTCTGGAGCCTTTGGATCCGTAGCCGAGCTGGAGGTCAATCTCGTGCTTATCTTCCACGATCTGCCTGTGTTCTGCCCGCAGTTTGCTCAGCACCGAGTCAAAGTACTTCTTTTCCTGTTCCAGCATACTGCTGTACATATATTCCAGGCCGCCCATCATGCTCTGGGTGTACTCAAGCGCCCCGGTCTGCAATGCGCGGGCCGTCTCCTTCGCCTTTAGAATAATCTCGTCCGCCTGGTCTTCGGCGTCCTTGACAATCTCCTCGGCCCGCATGTTCGCCATGGCCACGACCTCGTCACCGTCAATCATCGCCCTGGTTTCCGCCGCGGCGTCCTGGATGATTCTCTCCGCCCTCGCCCTGGCGTCCGCCAGAATGGACTCCTTGGTGTTCATCACCCGCTTGCTCTCCGCAATCTCCTTTGGCAGAGCCAGACGAAGCTCACTGAGCATACTCAGCAGTTCCTCTCTGTTGAGCTTTACCATGCTTCCACCGCTCAACATTCCGGCGGTCTTGCTGTTGTCCACATAGGTTTCAATTTCTTCTATTAACTGTTCTGCGTTCATATTTAGTCTTCCTCTCTTTATCACGGGCATCCGTCCGGCGGCCTTGCCGCAGCATTCCTTTTACAGGCGAATGTGTCTTCTCCGGCAAAGGGGATTCCGGTTTTTTTGTTATTCTTGTCTATCCTCGTCTTTTTTCCAGCTTTTCACATATTTTCTCCCTCACATAATCGGGGACGAAGGGAGAGATGTCTCCCCCAAACACCGCCAGTTCCCTGACCGTGCTGGAACTTAAAAAAGAATACTTTGCGCTGGTGGCTAAAAACATTGTCTCCACGTCCGGATTGAGCTGCTTGTTGGTCTGCGCCATCATCAGCTCGTACTCAAAATCCGAAACCGCACGAATCCCTCTCACGATGACGTCGGCCTTTTGCTCCCTCGTGAAATCAATCAAAAGTCCCTGAAAAGAGACCACCTCCACGTTGGGATATTCTTTTGTCACCTCCTGAATCATCTCCACTCTCTCATCAAAATCGAAAAGAGGGCTTTTTGCCTGATTTTTCAATATGCCTACAATCACTTTGTCAAAGACGTCGGCCGCCCTGTGGATGATGTCGAGGTGCCCGTAGGTAATCGGGTCAAAACTTCCAGGATATATTGCTGTCCTCATGTTCTTGCTGCCTTTCTTCCTGTATTACGGATTGGAAATCATTTTGGAAATCAT
>JAUNJG010000036.1:4210-23618 GCA_030533385.1 Eubacteriales bacterium
TTTCCGATGAATGTATGTTTATTGGTTTTATATTTTTTTTCTTTGATGACATGAAACCGGGTCTCCCCCAGATAAGAGAAATCTGTCTCCAGGTCAGACTCGACGATGACCATTCCGTCTTCGCCGCAAAGGGAAAGGCGGTCAATCAGGAGAAGCGCTTCTTTTTCCAGCAGCCTCCCGTAAGGCGGGTCCATGAAGATGATATCAAAGGATTCCCCCTGTTCGCCCAGGTAAGACAGCGCCGACGAGACGTCCCTCGTCAAAAGAACCGAGGATTCCTCCAGATGGGTATGCTTTAGATTCTCCCGGATGCAGGCGGCCGCCCTGCGATTGTTCTCCACAAACACAGCTCTTTTTGCCCCCCGGCTGAGGGCCTCGATTCCGATGGCTCCGCTCCCGCTGAACAAATCCAGAAACCGGCTGTCCTCCACATGAAAGGAAATCATGTTAAAGAGGGTCTCCTTGATGCGGTCGGTCGTCGGCCTTGTGTTTTGCCCTTCTAATGTTTTTAATTTTAAATGTTTGGCCTTTCCGGCTATCACTCTCATATTTTTTTCCGTTCTTCTTCGTTGGAGATGATGGCATTTTTTTGCGCTCCGGAGTAAAGGAGACTTCCTCTCTACTTCTCAAAGGGCGCTCTTATCCATATCTCTTATATTGTATAATATATCTATAGTTTGTCAAGAATAAAACAGGTTCACAGTACCAGTTTTCTCCTGATTTTCCGAATTTCTTTTTTGGTCATTCCTGCGGCCAGATAGTATTCCCTGAAGCTGCCGTATTTTTCGATAACGTGCCCGTAGGCCGCCTCCATCCATTCCGGTTTGGCGTAGGCAAGTTCTTCCAGACCGTCGTGAATCCGCAGTTCCACATGCTCTTTCAGATAAGTGTGGGACACCTGATAGTTGGCGAGGATGTCCTCCTTCGACACGCCGCAGATGCCGAGGAGAAGCATGGCGAGAATACCCGTCCGGTCTTTTCCCGCCTGGCAGTGAAAGAGGACGCAGCCGTCCTTGTTGTCAATGATGAAGCGGAAGAGGCGGGCCGTCATCTCCTTGTACTCTACCAGATTGATATAAAATTCTTCCGGGCGAAATCCCGATTCTTTCACCGCCCTCATGTCAAGGACGTCATCGGTGATGAAGGGAAGATTGATGTAGTTTACTTCAGGGCAGTCCCGGAAGGGATTCGGATAGATGAGCGTCTCCTCCCTGCCCCGTAAATCAATGACCGCTCGCAGACCGTAATGCAGCAAAAACTTCTTGTCCCCTTCCGTGATGTCCGTCAGGTTCTCCGCCCGCAAACACTGATGGTATTTGGTCACGGAGCCTTTTCTCGCCGCATAGCCGCCCAGCTCTCTCACATTGTATGCATTTTCCATCGGAAGGGTGTTGTAGTTCAAATGGGCATTTCTTTTCATGTCTTTTCTCCTTTATAAATTTTTTGCGTAATTCAAATCTTTTTCTAAGGAATCTTTGTGTATTTTTTCAAAAGGATACCCTGACTGTTTCAAAAAATCCACCGCCTCTGCCGCCTCTTTCATAATGTCCGCATTCTCATAAATGTCACCCAGGGCGAAGTCCATCGTCCCGCTTTGTCTCGTCCCGAAAAACTCTCCCGGCCCCCGAAGCTTTAGATCTTCGTTGGCGATATGGAATCCATCGTTGGATTTTCCCACGACGGACAGGCGCTCCATGGCTTCTTTTTGCTCGGAGCCTGACAGGAAGATACAGTAGGACTGTTCTTTTCCCCGCCCGACACGTCCCCGAAGCTGGTGGAGCTGGGCCAGGCCAAACCGCTCTGCATTTTCAATGAGCATGACCGTCGCATTTGGAATGTCGATTCCCACCTCGATGACGGTGGTGGAGACCAGGATGTCCAGCTCTTTTTTAGAGAAGCGCTCCATGATGTCATTTTTTTCATTTTGTGACATTTTTCCGTGTAACACAGCTATGCGGACGGAAGGTGGCATCGCCCGGGTGAGCATATCGGCATAAGAAGTCACATTTTCCACGTCCATCGTCTCGCTCTCCTCTATCATGGGACAGATGACGTAGGCCTGCCGCCCCTGCGCCACCTGTTTTTGGAGGAAGCTCCACGCCGAAGGGCGGTATTTTTGTCCCACCACGCAGTTTTTTATGGGGAGTCGGGAGGCGGGCAGCTCATTCATCACGCTGATATCTAAATCCCGGTACAATATGATGGCCAGCGTCCTGGGAATGGGGGTGGCGCTCATCACAAGGACGTGAGGCATGCTTCCCTTTTTCATGAGGGCGTCTCTTTGTCTGACGCCAAAGCGGTGCTGCTCGTCAGTCACGACCAGGGCCAGCCTGGAAAAGGAGACGTCCTCCTGAATGACCGCATGGGTTCCAAGCAGGATGTCGATCTCCCCGCTCTCGCACCGTCTTTTGATTTCTTTTTTTTCTGACGCCCGCAAAGATCCGGTCAACAGACCGATGCAAACGTCCCGGCTCTCCAGAAGTTTTCGGAACGTCTCATAATGCTGGCGGGCCAGCACCTCCGTGGGAGCCATCAGCACGCCCTGATACCCGCCTTTTACTGCGGCAAGGAGGGCGACGATGGCGACGATGGTTTTTCCCGACCCGACATCCCCCTGCACCAGGCGGTTCATGGCCCTGGTTCCCGCCAGATCTCCCCGGATGTCTTCCAGCGTCCGCTTCTGCGCGCCCGTCAGCTCGTAGGGAAGGGCGTCGATAAAGTCTTTGATTTCTTTTCCCATGGAAATGACGTGGTGGTTCAAATCCTGATGTTCTTTTTGTCCCACCAGTTCCAGCGCACTGAAAAAGCGGAAGAATTCATCGAAGATGATTCGCTTCCTCGCCTCTGTCAGACGGCTTTTTTCGGATGGAAAATGTATCTCTTTTAAGGCGGCATCCTCCTCCATCAGCCCGTAATATTTTTGTACGTTCTCCGGCAGATACTCCTCTGCCTGATACATGAGAAAGGCCGCCTCCTGGGCTTTTTGCAGCACCTTGTTGGAAAGGCCTGCCGTGAGAGGGTACACCGGCTGGAAAGTCTCCCTCTTTTTTTTGTAGTTTTGCTCTGTGAAAATCTCCGGCTGTTCCAGCATCATCCGGCCGTTTTTAAACACCGGGGTTCCGGTGAAAATGCAGCGCTGTCCCTGATGCAGCGTTGTCCTCAGATAGGGCATGTTGAACCATCTCAGGAAAATCTGCCCTGTCTCGTCCGCCGCCAGGCAGGTACAAAGCTTGCGTTTTCCTATGGTCTTTAGGTGGACGGGGGAGGCTATCTCGCAAAACAGCGCACACCGCTGTCCCGTCCTCACATCGCTCACCTTGCCCGGCTCCGGGTAGACTATGTAACACCGGGGATAATGGCGCACCAAATCTGCGACGGTCTCAATGTTGAGCCGTCCCAGCAGCTTTTCTGTTTTTTCTCCGATGCCCTTTATCTTTCGCACGGATATCTGCATCCCAATCGCTCCTGTCTGTATAGCAAAAAGAAGCCGCGTCCCACGACCAGCTTCCTTTTGTCAATAGTATGGTTGGTGCCGATTCCGCCATGTTCCGGACAGACGGCTGTCTTCGCCGCCCGTCTCTATGGGGAAACTGCCACCGTCTATTCTACGGATATCATATAATAATAAATTGGCTGTCCGCCAAAGTTTGCCTCAATCTCCACGTCCGGGAACTTGCGCTCAAGCTCACTGGCAAGCACGTCGGCCTGCTCCTTCGTGATGCCCTCCCCGTAGTACAAAGACACCAGCTCGGAGTCCTCGTCGACCATGGTGTTTAAAAGGGCCATCGTCGTCTCTGACACGTCATTTCCGACTGCCTGTATGCCGGAATCATCGATGCCCATGATATCTCCGTTGTGGATGGTCTTTCCGTTGATGGCCGTGTCTCTGACCGCATAGGTAACCTGTCCTGTCAGCACTTCCTGATAACACTCTTCCATCGCCTCTTTGTTTTCTTCCACGTCCGCCTCCGGCATGTAGCCGACCATGGCCGAAATGCCCTGCGGGATGGTTTTTGTCGGAAGGACTATGACGTGCTTGTCTTTTGTCATGTCTCTTGCCTGCTCCGCCGCCAGGATGATGTTTTTATTGTTCGGCAAAATAAAAACATTCTCCGCATTGACCTGGGCGATGGCGTTTAGCACGTCCTCCGTACTCGGATTCATCGTCTGTCCGCCCTCGATGAGGTAGTCCACGCCAAGACTTTTGAAGATCTCTCCCAATCCCTCTCCGATGGAGACGGCGATGAAGCCAATCTTTTTCGGAGGCTCCTGGGCCGCCGCCCTGGCTGCCGCCTCTTCCTCTCTCTGGCGGGCCGCCACCTTCTCCGCATCTTTGATCAGCTTTTCTTCATGTTCCAACCGCATGTTATCCACCTTCATGTTGGACAATGGCCCGTAGGTCAAAGCCTTCTCAAAGGCCTGTCCGGGATGGTTGGTATGCACATGTACTTTGCATATTTCGTCGTCCGCAACCAGAACAAGGGAATCTCCGATGCCGAGGAGATAGTCTTTTAACTCCTGCTCTTCTTTTTCTTTGAGGGCAGCTTTCAACATGATGATGAACTCGGTACAGTAACCGAACTTGATGTCCTCAGGAGGGATGTACTCTCCCTGAGCGGATGCCTCAGACACCGCAGCCTCCGGCTTTGTCGGAATGACAACTTCCGTCACCTTGCCGGTCATGGCGTCTAAGATGCCCTGAACGACCTCCATCAGTCCCTGACCGCCGGAATCCACCACGCCCGCCTCCTTGAGGACAGGGAGCATATCCGGCGTCTTAGACAGCACCTCGTAGCCGTAGGCAACGATTTCTTCGCAGTAGGCGATCAGGTCAAGCTCGCTGTTCTCAAGCTCCGCCGCCTTGTCCGCCATCCCTTTGGCCACCGTCAGGATGGTTCCTTCCTTCGGCTTCATAACCGCCTTGTACGCCGTCTCCACCCCTCGGGTAAATCCTGCGGATATCTCTTTCTTTCCCATGCTGTCGGATTTGGAGACAGATTTGGTAAAGCCGCGGAACAACTGGGATAAAATGACCCCGGAGTTTCCTCTCGCCCCCCGCAGGGAACCGCTGCTGATTGCCTTTGACACGCTGGAAATGGTAGGTTCGCTGAGCTTTTCCACCTCTCTTGCGGCAGACAAAATGGTCAGTGACATATTTGTTCCGGTGTCTCCATCAGGCACCGGAAATACATTTAACTCGTTGATATATTCTTTTTGTTCATTGATGCGGTTTGCACCGGCTAAAAACAATCTTTGAAAAGTTTTTGCGTCTATGGTGTGTATTCCCACGCTCTTTTCCTCCTTATTGACACAGGTCTCTCTATGATGGGTGCTTCCCGGCCGAAGGTGTGCCTTCTTCGCTGCCTCTCCCTGATTGCTGCCCGCATCCCCCGGCTGGCCTCGCACGTGATACCCTTATTTTTTCTTAGTCCACAATGCGGACTCCCTCGACATAAACATTAATCTTGTCCACCGTCATATTGGTGAACTTCTCCACCCGGTATTTTACACTCTGAATGAGATTTTCCGTCACCGTCGCAATGGAGACGCCATACACTACAATGACATGAAAATCAATGGATATTTTATTGTCGTGAACCTTTATCTTAACACCTTTGGTAATATTGTCCTTTTTTAACAGGTTGGCAAATCCGTCCGTCATATTCACGGAAGCCATGCCCACGATGCCGAAACACTCTACTGCGTTGATTCCGGCGTATTTTGCAATCACTTCTTCATCTATCACAATCTGACCAAACTCTGTCTGCATCTGTCCTTTCATATTATATACCTCCGTATGATAAACTTGCCGCACATTCTGCGGCGCCTGTCATCCGCCAACGACTCATCCTGCAAGGCAAACCGATTCTAAGACCGGTCGTCCTGCTCTCCAGCCCCAGGCCGACGTCCGTCGCTGCGCCATCAGGTCACAACAGCCGCCTTTTTCTATAGTATACCCTGTTTCTCCGAAAAAAGAAACCAAAAGATGCTTCCGAAAAAAGGCTTCCGCTTTTACGCTCCGGCTTTCGGACGTTCGTGATCGGCGACTCTCCATGCACGCTCTTCTTTTTGGAGCATATGATGTAGTGACGAAGAAAACAGTGGGGAGTCTTATGAAAAAAGTATTCGGCTTTGGTCTTATCTGTTTTTCCCTCGGCCTCTTCCTCAGTTGTTTTCTTTCCGGCTTCGCCATAAAATTTATTTTGCTGCTCTCCGGCTCCATCATCGGTTATCTTTTATTTCAGGATCGGTTTTGCTAATCCTGCTTCTATCATCCCGGCGAAAGCACCCTGTCCCGGACGAAAAGGGAAAGGGAACATCGGCACAGGGCACAACTGCGGGGTACGAGGCAGCGGGAAACATGGATGGACATGAGGCGTAAACAAACATGCAACATGAAAAACATGAAAAAAGAGGGAACCTGCGCCAGATTCCCTCATAACCTCACATCTGCATATTCTCTATGCAACAGCGTCATGCAATCTCTCTCAAATGGTAAAGGAGAAACTAAGCACGTTCTACTTTGCCGGACCTTAAACATGAAGTGCAGACATACATCTTCTTAGCAGCTCCGTTCACTTTCACCTTTACAGATTTGATGTTGGATTTCCACATTTTGTTAGACCTTCTATGAGAATGACTCACTTTGATACCAAAATGAGCACCTTTGTCACAAATAGCGCATCTTGCCATGATAGCACCTCCTCGCGTATATAATTAAGCCTGACAGACTTACAACGGTTCTATACTATCAGAAACAAGAACAAAAAGCAAGAAAAAATTTAAAAAATCTTTCACAATGATTCAGCCGTCGTCACAGCCTGATAGATATCCGTCCGTCGCTGACAGCGAGCCGCCAAAGAAACGGCAAGGTGACACTGCGACCTGGCTGAATCGTTATGCTTTTTGGCAATTTCACTCCATGAGCCTGTTATGGCGCACCGTCTGGAACAGGCTTTCCGGGGGACTAATCTTCATCTAAATCCTCATCTAAATCGAGCTTGCTATACCCCCCCCGGTAGACTTTTTTCGCTCACTCAGGCTGTCGATAATCGTGATAACCAGTCCGCGGATGCTATTTTCCGTGGTACGGTAAGGAGCGATACGAAGGGTGTAGCACCGTCCGTTCATGGCCGTAACCTCCCTGTCGATGGAGGTCAGATTTTTCAGTACTGCGTGGCAGTCGCTGTCAATTTCCTCATCCGGGAAGCTGTGGGCGAAAATCTGGATCGGGCGTCCCACGTCATGCTCCATAAGCTGAAACTCTCTGCCGACATACTCCGTGAACTTACGGATGTTTAACTTGCTGTCCACAAACAAAATACCGATCATGGTGGAGGACAGGAAGTTGGACAGGTCGTTGTTCAGCGTGGTCAGTTCATCAAGCTTTAACTGGTGCTCCGTGTTGACCGTGTAAAGCTCCTCGTTTACGGACTGTAACTCCTCCGTGGAACTTTGCAGCTCCTCGTTGGCCGTCAACAGTTCTTCGTTGGCTGCCTGCAGCTCTCCATTTACCGTCTCCAGCCGCTGAATGGTCGCCCGCAAATCGTTTTGGGAAGCCTGGAACTCTCTCTCCAAATCCGCAATTCTCTGCGCCGCCGTCTCATTGATGTCGTATTTTTCCACGACGCCCTCGGACTGTATTGCCGTATGCTCTATAAACAGAACGGCGATGAGGCCCGCATATTTCTCGTATCCGCCCGGTATCGGTTCCACCCGCAGGTCGATGACCTTTCTGCCGGACATGCAGTCCACGGCAATCGCCGTGTAAGTGACGGACTTTCCTTCGATTCGACATTTGGATATGGCCGTGGAGGCAGCCAGGCTCAAATCCGGGTGAATCATGCTGAACAGGTTCAGTGTCGCTTTTCCCGGCGCCAGCGACAAGAAGTCGGTGTACTCTCCGAAGAAGTGAATGATGTTGTTGTCATCGTCCACCACCACGGAGGCCGGAAGAAAGGCTTCCAGGAAGTCGGTGTACAGCTCTTCCTTGCTGACCGGAGACAGCCTGGAATCGTTGGAGTTCATCTTCTTTAATTCTACCGCCTGAATATTCGGCATGTTGAAGGTGAACGGCGTCAGGTTTTCCAGCTTTCCTTCTCCTTTATGTATATAAATCTTCTCTGTTCTGCAAATCGGACGGAAAATATTGGAATATTCATTGGCGGTCTCGCTCTTTCCAAGGAAGAGGTAACCGTTGTCCTTCAATGCCGAGTGGAAGATGGAGAACAGTCCTTTTCTAAGAATCGGCTGGAAGTAAATCATAACGTTTCGGCAGACGATCATATCAAGCTTTCCAAACGGCGGGTCGGAAAACATATTGTGCGGGGCGAAGATAATCATTCGGCGCACGTCCTTGATGATATGATAATTGTCTCCGTGTTTTACGAAGAACTTGGCGAGGCGCTCCGGCGACACGTCATCCATGATGCTCTCCGGATAAATGCCTTTTCCGGCTCGTTCCACCGCACCGGTGTCAACGTCCGTGGCAAAAATCTTAATGTCCCTTTTTACCTGAAGCTCGTCAAGTACCTCCTTGAATAAGATGGCGACAGAGTAGGCCTCCTCACCGGTGGAACAGCCTGCGCTCCATATGCGGATGGCCTCGTCCTCCTCCGCCCTCTCCACAATGTTGTAAATGACGTTGTATTTGAGTTTCTCAAAGAAGGTAGGGTCACGGAAGAAGTTGGTCACCCCGATGAGAATCTCTTTTACGAGAATGTTTACCTCTTTTGGATTGTCGCCAAGGAATCTGGCAAACTCCGCAAGGCTTGCAGTGTGAGTGACGATCATCCGCCTCTCTATCCTTCGCAGTATCGTGGAACGCTTATAGTAGGAAAAGTCGATTCCACTGGCATTTTTTAAGATTGTATAGATGTAACTGAAAGTTTCCTCATCGGAAAACGGCAGAGTGGAATCTTCTACCTTGCCATCTTTCGGGTAATCCAGAAGGAAGCCCGGCGTCTTGGAAAAGTTCAGGATTTCCTCTACGATTTCTTCCGGAGGCAGTACAAAATCTGACAGGCCGGTGTTGATGACATTGACCGGCATACCGTCAAACTGTGCGCTCTTAGGATCCTGGGCAATGACAAGTCCACCCTTTTCTTTGACTGCCTTCACCCCGTTGGTTCCGTCTGAGCCGGTACCGGACAGCACCACCACGATGGCTCTGTCTCCCTCCTCCTCTGCGAGGGAGGAGAAAAAGACGTCCACCGGACGGTTCAAGGCGCCAGGAACCATGTCCGTAAGCTCCAGCCGTCCGTGACGAACCGTAATATATTTTTTGGGAGGAATCAGGTACACGCTGTTTGGTCTGACTATCATTCCGTTCTCTGCCTGCACCACCCTCATCTCCGTGGATTTTCCTAAGATATCTGCCATCAGACTTTTGTAGTCCGGCGACAGATGCTGCACGACAACAAAGCTCAGCCCGTTACCGTCAGGCATACAGCGAAACAGCTGCTGTAACGCTTCCACTCCTCCTGCGGATGCCCCAATTCCGATGATCAATGAATCTGTTTTCGGCTCCATGTTTAATTCTGCTTTTGACTCCGTCTTCGATTCCATCTTCGGTTTCGGAACTACAGTGTTTTGACTATCCTTTTCTTTATCATACATTCTTCCCATCTCCTTTTATCCCTGATACACCACTTTTTGCTTCAATGCTGTATAAATATTTTTTTCTGAACTGTTCCGTAGGAATGGGATAATCATAATAAAAACCCTGTCCTAAAAAGCATCCTGCCTGCGTAAGTTCTGATATTTGCATTCGGGACTCCACTCCTTCCGCCATGCAGGTAATTCCAGCCAGACGACAATTTTTGATAAATTCCTTTGCGATTTTTTTCTTTGTTTCCATCTTTGACATTTCCAGTACGAAATTTTCATCCAGTTTCACCGCAGAGATTTCCGGTATATTCCATGCGGAGGACTTTATCTCGTACGGAACACAACGGTCCAGAATGAACCGAATGTTGTATTCCCGGAACTGTTTTAAAACTTTTCTTTTTTCCGGGGACAATTCCCCGTCGATTTCCGCTCTGACTTCAAACTCTATCAGTTCAAAACATTCCTTCGGATACCTGCTGTAAATGGCAAGTACCGAAGCCAGGGCGGTCGCATCCATTAAGGTTACCCATGAAAAATTGACGGAAAGTGGTACCAGCTTCATCCCTTCTTCTTTCCACTGGCTCATAAGGAACAGCGTCTTGTCAAGGATATGCAGGTCTAGTTCTCTAATGTCCCCTCTTTTTTCCATGTCATCCATATAGGCTTCCGGGAGGATAATCGTGCCGTTTTCATCAATCCCCCGGGACAAAACCTCAGCGCCCACCAACTCTCCCGTCAGCATATTTACTTTCGGCTGAAGGAAAATAACGATTTTTCCTTCTCTGGCCGCCTTTTTCGCCCGGAAAATATTGGCTTTGCTGGTGTCTTCTGTGATTTGGCTCCACAGATTGTTGTGTTCGCTCCGCATGATCACCCTGGCTTCTTCCACCATGGTCTTTCCGCTGAACTCACCTTCTGCCCATGTGTGGCCGATTCTGACCTTGCCCGGATAGCGCCGCTGCATCAAGGTCCACAGCCGGTTGCACCTTCCGAGAAAGACTTGCTGGTTGATGTTCGGACACAGCACCACGAACTCCGCCTCCCATGTCCGAAACAGCAGCGTGTTTCCAAAAATGCTCTCCATCGTCTGGGCAATATACCATAAAAACTGGTTTCCGTATTCGTATCCCATGGTCGTGTTCATGGACGGGAGATTCGGAATGTCCAGACAGACGGTGCCGAGGGAGGAATACATCTCGGAATTGAAATCGTAGATGACTTCCATGTAAGAGCGGAGATTTGGCAAGTCATCATAATATCCCTTCGCTGCTCCTATGCCCTTGAATCTTCCGTTCTGGAACTTTAGCTTCTCCCGCATGATATACGGAATCAACATCAGAGGAAGGGCTGGCTCAGAGGTGTTGGCCTTGCCGTTTTCTACACACAAAAAGCTATCTACTTTGTCTTGCTCCATCATCGGGAAGACCGCATACCTCCAGGAATCCATGCCCAGTCCGTAGGTTTTCCTGTTCCTCACCAGCAGCAGAGGACTTCTTTCCATATAGCACCGCTTGATAATCGGAACCTTCTCTATGAAAATGCCGGACATGGTCCGTTGGATGCTGTGCTTTCCCGGCGCCGTCCACTCACAAGGCATGGTGATCACATGATTGTTTTCCGACAGGTTCAGTATGTATGTCCGGTCTGCCTGATAAAACTCTCCGATGTGACCGAGGAGGCATTGCATCGAGTATTCCAGAGAATCCGAGGCCAGCAAATCGGACAGGCACTCCAAGGCTACGTCCTTCTCCTTTTCCACCAGAGGCCTTTGGTGCTTCTCCATCAGCGGGGAGAGAACGTCTCCCTCTCCTTTGTTTTGTACCTCGTCCCAGGCCATGTCCTCCTCTTCCCCGGAGAATGCCACCGTATCTGCCGGAGTACTCCACCACAAATCACACAGGTGAATCGCCTGACTCAACATGGATTTGTACTCCATCTTCTTCCTGCCGCTCCACACCGCCCCTGCCACGAAGCGAAGCTGTTCCATCGGCATGATGTCCGATAAAATGGAGCGCACATATAAAAACGATTTTTCCAGATACTCTTTCAGCATCCCCTCCGACTGCATCCGAGGAAAAAAGAAAAGGAGCTTGTTTTTATTGTACTGGCCGATGACGCACTCAGTTCCAAGTACCAGGCGAAAAGCTGAGGCAATGTAAAATCTTTTTTTGTCAAGGTTCCCCACATGATCGGTAAACAGGCGGGCCAGCCCGCCGATACTCATCAGCACGAGCGCATAGTTCCCTTTGACTTTTTTTATGATCATCTCCGACATGATGTGGGAAGTGTGACGGTCATAAATTTCCGTCGTCAAATCCTTGGTAACATCTTTTCCAAGGACTTTTTCCCATTTGTGCCGGCGCTCCGCCTCACTGACGCAGATGAATGCCCAAATATCCTGGGAATCCGGGTCTTCATATAAATTGACCACCGCCTGGGTCCACTGTATGTTGCCACTGCCGTCCGTCCGCCGGTACTCAAAAACATACCAGCGTTCCCCGGCGTAGAAAGTATCCATCAGGGAATTTCTTCCAAACCTGTGTTCAAACTCATCCCCGTCCTCTTTCGGAATAATCCGGTCTTTCTCCCGCTCCAGCACATCATCGTACCGCATCCATTGATTCGGGTCGCTGACATACTTCCCTTCGTGCCACAGCTTGTCAACCATCCCCTTGCTCAGATTGACTTTGAGGCTCAGCACGAGGTGAGGCATCAGACTGTCAGGAATCGACCTTTTCGGAAGTCCCTTTTTTTGAACTTCCTGCACGGCCTGATTCAAATTTTCCACAATGCCAATCGCTCTGACCGCCTGTCCGTCCTCGTTAAAGATGGTATTGTAGGAGACGCCCGCCCAGGTATATCCTCCGGTATCCTGATAGCGGAGGGCAAAATTCCCGTAGCCTGACACCTTTCCGTCGTACAGACCGCGGGCGAACTCTCGAAAGGCCGGAACGGACTCCGGGAGCACCCAGCCTCTGCCAATCAGCCCTTCCGGAAAATCCACGCCTCCCGACACGAAGAAATGCACGTTGTCTTCATTGGTTCGGAAAATACCCGTGGAAAAATCCAACTCCCACATCTCCCTGCCCGTCTGGTCGAAGGCCATCTGAAGGTTCTCATTTTCCTTTTTCAGCTGGTACTCTTTTTCTTTTAGCTCCGAGATATTAGTCAGGGATATCATGAAGGACGGGACGTCCTCCTCCAGATCCGAAAGCTTAATACGAATCCGACACCATATTAGTTCCGACTGGTTTTTCAAAACCCGGATACTCTCGTTTAGCTCCTCGCCCAACTTTGCCCTAAGCACCATTCGGTCAAACACTTCCCAGTCCTCCCGGTAAATCAGCGTGGTGAAGAGCGGGGCATTGTTTCCTTTTTCTTTGATGCCCAGCATCTTGCGGAAATTCGTGCTGGCATACAAAATTTTAAACGGGGTATCCATCTCTATCAGGGCAACGCCGCTGTCGGCAAAATCTACAATCCGATCCAGCTTCACCGGCGTCACCGAAATATCTTCCTGGGTCTGGCAAAAATTTTCGTCCAGATCCATATTGATAAAAAATCTATTTTTTCCGCTTCTTTTCGCCTCGTACAAAGAGGCGTCCGCCATGCGGTATAAATCGTCAAACTCTCTGTCTTTCCCCGAGGAAATGCAGATGCCGACGCTCGCTGTCACAACAATCTCCTGAGCCTCTCCCATCGTCAGCTGCAGATGCTGACAGATGGCGTTGGCCTTTTGACGAACGACCGACTCCGTAATCCTTCCACTCAGGAAAATTACAAACTCGTCACCGCCCAGCCTCCCTACCACGTCCCTGGCCCGAAACAGGCTGGACAGGATATGGGCGCTTCTTCGGATGACCTGGTCACCTGCCTGATGCCCTAAAGTGTCATTGACCGTCTTGAAATGGTCCAGGTCAATAATCATCATCGCACAGGATTCTTCCTTTGGCATCTCCTTCAGCCTGTGCTTGATGTATCGTTCTGTTGTCCCTCTATTTAGCAGCCCTGTCAGAGCGTCCTTGGATGCTCGCTCTCTAAGCTGTTCAAACTGATGAATCAATTCTTTAGAATCCATGGATTCCACACTTTTTTCTTGCATATTACCCCCCCCCCATCCTCATTTCTGGGAACGAAGAATCTATACGGTAAAAAAGCAGGTGCCTGCATCCTCCCTCCACCTACTCTCAGATTATTCAATCTTTTCTCTTACAGAATCATTCTTTAACTCTTCCTCTACCGCTTCCTTTACAGTTGCATCTTCTTTGTCCCCTCCTCTGATTATGGATGAGACTTTATTGACTGCCTCCGGTACCATGTCGAGAATCTTCGTGACCGCATCCTGATTTCTGACATTCACCAGTTTGCTCTGCCCGTTTTGAATAACCAGGATGGCGCTGGGTGACATCTTCCCGCCGATGCCCCCTCCTCCGTTGTCCGACTTTTCTTTGCTGAAAGCGCCGGCTCCCATGCCGAAAGAGACATCTACCAACGGTAAAATAATTGTATCTCCAATCACCTGTGGTTCGCCTACCACCGTTTTCGTTGAAATGACACGCTCCAATCCATGGAACAATGATTGTACTGTCTGGTCAAAATTATTATTAGCCATACTTACCTCCTGCCGTACCAGCTTACCTTTTTCAAAACCCGCCTGCGATTTCCACAGAGGAATGAACTATGTGTGATATGTTCCACAACACCTTCCTGTATCCTCGCAACTCCTTCTTCAGATGCGCCACATGACGCTCTGATTCATGATTTGCTGCTGCCTTGTACCGGGTATCGGTCTTTTCTTATTTTTTCATGCTGTGTAAAAACAATCTTCGGATATCTCGATTCAAAAGAACCGTGATCAGAATATAAACAAAATATCCCGGGTGAATCCGTCCTCTCCCTGTGCAGTCTGCCTCTAAGCAAGATTCCTGAAAATCCGGCTCCAAAGAAAACGTATCATGATATTTCGGATACCACATGGCTGCCAGACCGGTCAACATACCGGTTTGAGCCGGGTCGTTCAACCCAAAGCGAACCCTTCCTTTCAGTCGCCGTGGAAGTATATGTTTTATTAGGTTAAATATACTCTTTTTTATAAATGAAAGCAACTGTTCTCCATGATATTCTCTATAAATATATTTCATTTTTTCAATAGCACTTTTTATGGAAAAAACGAACCCTTTCTTTTCTTTGTTTTTCGTATTTGCAGTCTCTTTTTTTATTTTTTCGTCCCGATTTTTCTCCCGGGACGCTTTGTCCTCCGTTGCCTGTCCCTCTTCTTCCCAAACTTTTCCGCCGTCTTTTTTCAGCGCTTTCGTCTGGAGGTTTGGAACCTTTTCTTCCACATCCAAAGGCGCCGCCTTTGTGGATGTTTCTTCTTTCGTACCGGAAGCGGCAGCCGCCTCCTCTCTCTTTGTTTCTTCGACAGAAGGTGAAGCAGATGGGGCGGAAGCGGAATCTTCTCTCCGGAGATTTTCTTCCTTCTCTTCTTTTTGTTTTCTTTCTTTTTCTGTTCTCTTGTCCTGCTTCCTTTTCTGCTTTTCCAGAAATTCCTTCTGATTGCCTAAAATCTGATGTCCAAACACTCTCACCCTGTAATCCGTCTTCTTTTCTATGTAAACAGCTTTTGCATAGAAAAGGTGAAAGAACCAGGTGACGGTCACCTGCCCCTCAGGCATTTTTCCTTCTTCCCTCTTTAGGTGAAAGGAATACCGGACAGGCATCACCAAAATCAGAATCAGAAGGGCCAAAAACAATGCCAGGATCATTCCTGCTATCTTCAGCAGGAGGAATACTATATGAAACAAACTCTTCCTCCTATATGCTTATAATATCATTTCCAGGTAATCTTTCATATGGTGAATGTTACCTGTAGTATAGCCTTTCTCCACCAATTCTAATACAATGGCAAGCGCTTCTTTTCTTGATCCCGCCAGCGCCCACAGCGCATAGCTGTCCGAGCGATAGCAGGGACGGTTCAGCTCGATGCTGCTTGCAATGTACATCAGATTTTCTTTTTCGGGTGCGGAGGTAATGCCATACCAAAACAAGGGGGATGCTGATTTTCCCAAGCGTACCGCCTCCACAATCTCCCCCGCCTTGTGGGCGATGGAGTCGCCTATGATAATATTCTCAGAAACAGTCAATTCTCTTCCTCCCTGTCCGCATCCACCTCCGACGGGACGGCCGGTTTTTCTTTAAATATCCGGCAAATCCTGTCCCATATCGATGGAGGCCCCCATACCCCCCCCCGACTGCATTTTACAAATGCAGAGAGGGGATACAGGGGCCTGAGGCTATCCAGTTTTTACGACGTTCCATCGGGAGGAACTTCTCCCATCCGAAACACCCGTATCATATTCGTTGTATAGGGACTATTTTTTGAGGCGGCAATCCCTGCCGTCATGACGCAGATTTCTCCCTCCTTTGCAAATCCTTTTTCAAGGACATGCCCGGGAGTCGCCGTCATCAATTCATCGGTGTTGGAAATGGAGGTCATTGCCGCAGGATAAACTCCCCAGTAAAGCTGCATCTGACGCATGACCCAGGTGCAGGGGGTCATCCCAACGATGACACATTCCGGGCGAAAGGCCGATAAATATCTGGCCGTCGTTCCCGTCATGGTCGGAGCCAGGATACAGGAGGCATGAAGTTCCTGGGCCGCCTGCACCGACATGTGTGCGATGGTGCTGGCGATGGTCACCCGGGATTTGATCTCCCTTTGCCGTCCCGGCACATTTTCCTGAAAATGTCTCTCCGTCTCCTCGGCAATGCGAGCCATCATCTTTACGGACTCCACCGGAAACTTCCCGGCGGCTGACTCTCCCGAGAGCATGACGGCATCGGTTCCGTCGTAGATGGCATTGGCGACATCCGCCGCCTCCGCCCTTGTAGGACGAGGATTTCGCATCATGGAATCCAGCATCTGTGTCGCCGTAATCACCGGCTTCATACGAAAATTACATTTTTCTATCATCTTTTTTTGCAGATAAGGCACTTCTTCCGCCGGAATCTCTACTCCCAAATCCCCTCTGGCAATCATGATTCCGTCGGCACTGTCGATGATTTCATCAATGGCGCTGACCGCCTCTTTATTTTCTATCTTTGCGATAAGGAAAACTTTCTTTTTTTCCTCATGGCAAAGCTCCCGAATGTCTTCTATGGCCTCTCTTCCTCTGACGAAGGAAGCCGCAATGAAATCAATACCTTCCCGCAGTCCAAAGCGAATGTCTTCTATGTCTCTTTCTGTGATGGCGGGCAGCCTCACCTTGACGCCGGGCACGTTGACTCCTTTTCTGGAGTGAAGGACTCCGCCGTTTACCACCCGGCACAATATCTGATTCTGCCTGATTTCTTCCACCGAAAGCCGTAAGATTCCATCATCTATGAGAAGGGAATCTCCCGGATGCAGCTCCTCGGGAAGAGATTCCCAGGATACGGAAAATCTCTGCGATGTCCCTGTGACTTCTTCTGTCGTGACGATAACTTGCTGTCCGTCTTCCAGGGAGACGGCTCCCTGCTCCATCTCTCCTGTACGAATTTCAGGCCCCTTCGTGTCAAGCAAAATGCCAACGGGAATGTCCAGCTCGACGGACAACTTCCGCACCATGGCAATTCTTCGATGATGTTCCTCCCTGCTGCCGTGAGAAAAATTCAGCCGCACAATGTCCGTGCCGGCCTGAATCATCTCTTTTAACGTCTCTTCTCTGTCTGTGGCAGGCCCCAGGGTAGCGATAATTTTCGTCTTCTTCATAGTGGCTCCTTTTCCGGGAGCTGAAACTTCTTTGGAATCTACCATGACAGACCGATTTTGACTCTGCCTTTTCCGGATATTTTTATTTTATATGAACATGAGTAAATAGATGTTCATTACAATATTCATAATTGCCATTGCACTTTGAACAGTATCTAAATTCCAGATTCGGGTCATCAAGCTCTGTTCTCTTGCAGACGGCACACCGATGTCTGGCACCTTCCCTGCCGGTCTGCACCGCCTTTTTGTATTTTACCTTCCTTCTGACCTCCTTCGGGGATACCCGCCGATAATTTCTCGTGGAAAAATAAAATAGCAAAAAGTTGAGAAGACTGACCACAATCGCAACGCGACCGCCCGTTCCGCCTGTCAGAAAGCCGTAGACCAACAGCGCCACGTCCAGATATGCCAGCCATTTTACTTTAATCGGAAGCAAACCGTACAGATAGACTCTCATCTCCGGAAAAACGGACGCATATGCCAGAAACATAGACAGGTTCAGATAATAGGTGTCCGTGTAGATGAAAGGATTGCGGGTGATGACGTATGTGAGAAACGCCGCCGCAATGGTTCCCAGAATTCCTGTTAATATATACATATTGAACTTGAAATCTCCCCAAACCTGAACGAGAGACTGTCCCACAGAGTAATAAAACAACAGCACAAAGACAATGAAAATGATACTGTTACTCGGAGACGCCATCAAGAAGGTAAACAACCTCCACACCTGTCCTCTCAGCACCAGATAAGGATTCAGGCTAAGATAATCGAAATAAAAACGTCCCCGGGACAAGATATCAAGCACTGCTCCTATCGCATACAAAATGACAATATATAATGGCAGATTGGCTATGGCGTACTTTCCAAATTTTCGTTCCAGCCGATATAACCAGTTCATTAAGTTCCTCCTCTATTATGCTCTTATTTAAAATTTTTATTCCTGCCGATAAAAACCCCCACCAGCAATGTCAGTGCCAGACAGATACCGCAGATGATCCAAAATCCCCACGGGTGCGTCTCAAAGGGAATACCGCCTACGTTCATGCCAAAAGCGCTGGTGATGATGGTCGGCACAGTCAGGACAATCGTGATGACGGACAAAAACTTCATGACAATGTTCAGGTTGTTGGAGATGACGGAGGCAAAGGCATCCATCGTCCCGGTCAAAATGTCACTGTAAATCTTCGCCATCTCAATGGCCTGCTTATTTTCGATGATGACATCTTCCAAAAGCTCTTCATCATCCTCAAACCGAGGAATGGAGGTGTTACGCATCAGCTTCTCCAAAACCATCTCGTTGCCCCGCAGCGACGTGGTGATGTACACAAGGCTCTTTTCCAGCTCCAGCATCTCGATGAGTTCCTGGTTTCTCTGGGAAATATGCAGCTTCTTTTCTACCTCGTCGCTCTTTTTATCAATGATGCGCAAAAACTGCAAGAACATAGCCGCATTTCGATAAAGCATCTGATAGAGAAATCGGGTTCTTTTCTGGGTTTTGAAATTCCTCATCCGGCCGTCCATAAACACAGTAAGAATCGGAGTGTCTACAAGACAAACTGTAATAATGCTTTCCTCTGTAATAAAAATACCGAAAGGAATCGTATAAAAATATTCCTTCCCCTGTCTCTCCTCCGTCGTCGGAATATCCAGAATAATGAGGGTATAATTTTCCTCCACCTCAATTCGTGAACGTTCTTCTTCATCAAGAGGTCCCTTTAAATCGTCCAAATCAATCAGAAACCGGTCAGACACCTGAATCAACTCTTCCTGAGTCGGATTCGTCAGCGCCACCCAGCTTCCCTCCTCTGCCGCAGGAATCTTTTGGACTATTCCATCCTTTGTTTTAAAAATTCTTATCATAAGATTTCCCTCTCTCAGCATTTGTTTTACGGCAATACAACAAAAGGCACACACCGAATTCCTTACGTCATGGAAACCGCCTCTACCATTATAAAGAATAAGCCATTCTTTGTCAACGTGCAATAACGATTCAGCCATGCGACGGAAAGGATGCCAAAATCCGGAGCAAGCTGGCTTGCGAAGGCGGTG
>JAUNJG010000037.1 GCA_030533385.1 Eubacteriales bacterium
CATTTGAAAGAAAAACAAAAGAAAAGTTGCCAACGTTTACTTGACACAAACCAAGTATAAATAATGTTTTACAAAATTCCATTTTTCCCGTATAATGTCATAAGAATTATTTCCGCCTTATTCTCTCTGGGAAATCTTTTTGGGGAGGAAAGGCAGATGATAAAGGAGTGCAGCTATGAATCAAAAAGATATTGACCGCATCAACGAGCTATATCATAAATCGAAGGGAGAGGGCCTGACGGAGGCGGAGGCAGCGGAACAAAAACGGCTCCGCAGAGAGTACATTATGGCGATTCGCCGAAACCTCAGAGGCTCTTTGAATAACATTTCCGTGGAGAACGAGGATGGAAGCATCACCAATCTCGGAGAAAAATACGGAAAAAAATATTCCGGGAATTGACCGGAGAAAGCGGGGAAAGTGATGATGCAAAAAGTACAGGAAAAAGAATGGTTAAGAAATCAGATGAGGGCAAGAAGAGACGCCCTGTCTTTGGAGGAGATTCACATTCAGACGGAAAAATGTTTACGGCAGCTTGTGAATTTTCCTCCCTATAAAGAAAATGAATGGATTTACACCTACATGGCCATCGGATCAGAGGTGGACACCATCAGCATGATGCAGACTTTTATAAAGATGGGAAAAAAGGTGGCGGTTCCCAAGGTGGAAGGCGACATGATCGCTTTTTATGAGATTCAGTCTGTGAAGGATTGCAGGCCGGGTCTGTGGGGGATTTTGGAGCCGGTGTCTTATAAGGCGCCGGCCGAGGAGCCGGGTCTGATTTTGCTTCCGGGCCTGGCCTTTGACGAAAGAGGGAACCGGCTGGGGTATGGCGGCGGATATTATGACAAATATTTAAAAGCCCATCCCGATTGCGAATGTGCCGCCCTTGCCTATGAGATGCAGGTGATAGACGAGGTTCCCCGCGAGATGCACGACCGAAAGGTGGATTACATTATCACGCCGGAGCGGATCATCACCCCGCCGCACCCGGCAAGACGGGATTAGCGAACAGGCCGAGATCCGGCGCCCGGTATGTAAAGAGAAAAAAGGCGGCCAGAAGAACGGCCATGCTGAAAAACAACAAAGTGCGGCAGGGACGGGCGCGGCAGGAGAGGGTCAGGCGGTAAGCGGTGAACACGGCGGCGGCAGTGCTGCATAAAAAGACGGCGATGTCCAGAGGGAAGAGATTCTTCCCAAGAATGCCGGAGTAGGTGTAAAAGAGGGTCGGAATCAGAAAGGTTCCGGCCAGAGTGCCGCAAAAAAGTGCCGGGACGATGCAGGGAAACTCCCCGGAGAATCTCTGGTGCATGATGGCGGAAAAGAAAAGCATGGGAAAGAACAAAAGCTTCATGTGCTCCCAGGTGGACTCGTTGACTGGAACGAACAGGCCAAGAAGTTTGTTTTGTCCCGACCAGTCGTAGACAAAGTGGAGAACAAAACCCAGAATCCAAAGTCCGGCCAGCCCGGTAATATAGTAGCGTTTTAATGGCTGCATAAAAAATCACCCCGATACAAGATATGACCGGGATGATTTTTTATGTGGTTCTTTTTTTGTCCAGCCGGGCCGACAGGGGAGCGGCGGCCGTCTTTTTGTTGCCAGCTCTCTTTGATAGGTACCCGGATACTATCCGTCTGCCTGAACACGGGAGATCACTGGGGGCAATAAGAACAGCTTTCCCGGGGGAGAAGGCGACAGGGAAGCTCCGTGCGCACGGCCTCCCTATGTCCGCCCCGGATACGGTCCAGCAAAAGAAGGACTGCGTGATGAGCCATCGCCTTTTTCGGGATGTCGATGGTGGTGAGCATGGGGCGGGTCTCGGCGGATTCCTGAATGTTGTCGATGGAGATGATCGAGGGAAGATAGCCCTTTTGTCGGTGGGATTTCAGGCAGTCAAAGACGCCGAGGGCAGTGCTGTCGTTGGCGCAAAAAATGGCAGTGGGGCGATTCTTTTTTTCCAGAATCATTTTCATCATCTGCCTTCCCTCCTCCCGGGTCTGCCCGGTCGGAAAAATATTAGAGTAATCCAGAGGAAGGCGGTGAGAGACGAGGGACTGGTAATATCCAATGTATCTGGCCTCGTAGGAGCAGTCCCCGATGTAGGCGATTTTTTTATGTCCCAGGGAGATCAGATAGTTCATGGCGGTGACGGCGGCATCGGTGCCGCTGCACACCACCTCGTCATAATCAAAATCGGTGGGGTTGCGGTCGATGCCGACGAGATTTTTGTAAGTGCCTTTTAAAGGTGTAATCAGCTCGGAGGGACATTTGCCAAGAAGAATCAAACCGTCGGCCGGCGGTTCTTTGGAAAAAGGACCGGCATCTTCCAGGATGGAGGAGATTTGGGGCAGGGTGAGAAGTTTTCCCGGAAGACAGTTTTGGGAGAACAGTTCTTTTCTCAAATCCTCACACAACTCACGGAAAAATAAATCCTGGTCGAGGGAGGGGAAGCGGGTCAAAAAGAGGTCGAACCGATAAGGCCTTGCTTCCTTCTGTGTGCCTGTTCCTGCCTTTAAACTTCTGGCTGCCTTGTTTGGAACATAGGAAAGCTCCCGGGCGATGTCCCAGATGCGCTGTTCTAAATCGGGGCTGGAACATCTGTAATTTTTCTGATTCAATACTCTGGATACGGTGGAGACGGATGTGCCCGCCCGCCGCGCAATTTCTTTTAATGACATCAGACCTCCTGAAAACGTTTTCAAAAAAATAGGAAATTAAAAAAATACCGATACTTTTGCGACAGATGGCTAACGCATTTTTGTTGAAAATTTAGTGTCTTTTATCAGAGTATACCTCATATTTTTATAGAATACAAGGGAAAATATTTAAAATCGTCTCTGTAGTGAGTGAGAAAATTAGAGTAGAAAACGTTTTCACAAAATCCGGTTGTATCTCTGTTTATATTTTCATAACATAGAGATAGGCAGGCGGGGAATCGCCGGGCGCATATCAGAGGGTTCGGGGTGTTTCCTCATTGCACCCTTCTCCACCTGTGGAAGGGCGGTGCCGGGAGATGGCATTGCGAATGAAGAATTAGGAGGATAGAATGATGAAAAGAAAGAAGAATAAAATCTGGCTGGCTGCGGCGGGAGTCATCATGATGGCCTTTGGCCTTGCAGGTTGTGGGGGAGAGAAAGAAAAAGGAAAACCGGAGGTACATATCGGATATTTTTATAACATCACCCACGCTCAGGCGTTATATATGAAGTCTCAGGGAATTCTGGAAAAAGAGTGGGGCGAGGAAGTCTCTGTGAAGTGGAGTGCTTTTCATGCGGGCCCAGCCGAGGTGGAGGCGCTGTTTTCGGGTGACATTGACATCGGATACATCGGCCCGGTTCCGGCGGTCAGCGCAAATGTAAAATCCCAGGGAGATGTTTCCGTCATAGCCGGCGCGGCCTGTGCGGGCGCGGAGCTTGTGCGGGCGCCGGGGGCGGACATCACCTCGGTGGCAGATTTGGACGGAAAGACCGTGGCGGTACCCCAGATTGGAAACACCCAGCATCTTTGTCTGTTAAAACTTTTGTCGGAAAACGGTCTGGCTCCCGTGGACGAAGGAGGAACGGTCAGAGTGACTGCGGTGGAAAATGCTGACGTTCAAAATCTCATGGATCAGGGAAATATTGATGCGGCGGTCGTTCCCGAGCCGTGGGGTTCCACCCTGGTAAAGGGAGGTGCCGAGATTCTTTTAGATTATGATGCCCTCTATCAGGATGGCAATTATCCCGTGTCCGTGGTGGTGGTGAGAAACGACTTCATGGAAGAACATCCGGATTTGGTGGAAACTTTTCTGGAGCAGCATGAGGAGGTGACGCAGGTCATTGCATCGGACACGGATCAGGCGGCCCAGGTGATTAATGAAGAAATCAACCAGTCCACGGGGAAATCTTTGGAGCCGGATATTTTGCGCAGTGCCTTTGAGAAGATGACGGTGTCTGCCGAGGTGAGCGAGAAGGCTTTGCGGGAGTTTGCCCAGATATCTTTGGAACAGGGCTTTATCGGCGCCTTGCCGGAAGACTCTTTGGTTATAACCGGGGATGTCAAAAAAGGAGAGGAGTAGAACGATGGCATTGGTGTTGAACAACGTGAGTAAGGTGTTTGAGGACAATGGAAAGGCCACGCTAAACAACGTGAGCCTTAGGATAGAGCTGGGCGAATTTCTCTGCGTGGTCGGAAGAAGTGGGTGCGGGAAAAGCACGCTGCTTCACCTGATTGCCGGGCTGGAAAGACCGACGGAAGGGGAGATCACGCTAAACGGCGTCCCGGTGACGGGACCGGGGGCTGACCGGACGGTCATGTTTCAGGAACATGCGCTGTTTCCGTGGCGCAACGTCATAGAAAATGTCACATTTGGAATGGAGATGACCGGGGTGCCAAAGGAAGTGCAGGAAAAAAGGGCAGCAACTTATCTGGAAATGATGGGACTGACCGAATACAGTAAGTATGCCATCCACCAGCTTTCCGGCGGAATGCGCCAGAGAGTGGCGCTGGCCAGAGCCTTTTGCATGGATTCAGAGATTCTTTTGATGGATGAGCCTTTTTCCGCCCTGGATAAGCAGACATCAAATCGGCTGCGAAAGGAGTTGCAGGACATATGGATGAAGACCGGAAAGACCGTGTTTTTTATCACGCACAGCGTGGAGGAGGCGGTTTATCTGGGAGATCGGGTGGTCGTGATGTCCGCCAGGGAAGGGAACATCCGGGAGATCGTTCCCATCTCCTTGAAAAGGCCGAGGGAGATTTACGAGGAAGACTTTATCCGGTATCGCCACAAGATATTAGACGAAATACAGGGGGAGGATGAGAGAAGATGAAGACAACGAAAAAAGCGATGTCAGGATTACAGCAGATACTCTTTCTTGGAGGTCTCCTTCTTCTTTGGCAGGTCGTATACACAGTGGGGGTGGATGGATTGTCCATGTGGAAATCTTACGCCATGCCTTCCCCGGTGGGGGTGGCAAAAAGCTTCCTCTCCCTCATGGAGAGTGGAAGTCTTGTGTCTGCCGTTGGCAACAGCCTTGCCCGGGGCGCCGTCGGTTACGGCCTGTCCGTCGTGTTGGGTGGAATCCTCGGTGTGTTGATGAGCCATTTTTCTTTTTTAAAAAGAAATGTGAGGCCGCTGGTGATGGGGATTCAGACACTGCCGAGCGTCTGCTGGGTGCCGTTTTCCATTCTCTGGTTCGGGCTTTCCCAGACGGCCATCTTGTTCGTCGTCGTCATGGGATCGGCATTTAGCATGTCCCTCGCCTTCGACAACGCCATCAGCGGCGTGCCTCCGATTTATAAAAAGGCGGCGCTGACCATGGGGGCGCAGCCGGGGCAAATTTACCGGAAGGTGATTTTTCCCGCCTGTCTGCCGGAGCTGATTTCCGGGTTAAAGCAGGGGTGGTCTTTTGCGTGGCGGGCGCTCATGAGCGGAGAGGTCATGACCACGTCCGTCGGCCTTGGACAGACGCTCATCATGGGAAGAAATCTGGCGGACATCAATCAGGTCATGCTGGTGATGGTGGTCATCGTCTTATCAGGCATCCTGATTGACCAGGGGGTGTTTCGCACCATGGAAAAAAGGATATTAAAAAAGCGGGGTCTTTTGTAGAATAAAGAAACGGCCGCGGCAAAGAGGACGGGGAATGCCGGCGTCCTCTTTTGCTGCGGCCGTCTGTTTTCGCAGGGAGGGTGGTCACTGTTTTTTACAATAATCCTGAAATTCTTCTCGGGTGACCCGGGTTGCCCCTTCTTTTTCGACGTCAGTGCGGATGTCGATTGGGACGCCGTACTCCCGCTCCATCACAGCTTTGATGCGCGGGCGGCAAAACTGTCCCTGACAATATCCCATGGACGCTCTTGTGCGGCGCTTGACGCCGTCCACGGACAAGATGGGAATGCCTCGATGCAGACAGTCCACAATGGTCTTTTCCTCCACCTGCTCACAGCGGCAGATGATTTTTTCCGGGCAGGACGGAATGTCAAGGAGCGGGGCGATTTCCTCATAAGGTCGCATCTTTTCTTTGCGCCGGATGACGGGCGCCCGGTATGGATCGTAGGAAGGATCCTCTCTTAGTGTAAGCCCCTGTGCCTCCAGCTCTCTTGCGACCATGTCGGCAATGGCAGGGGAGCTGGTCAGCCCCGGCGACTGGATGCCGGCCACGTTGATAAATCCCGGCGTGTCCGTTGCCCCCACGATAAAGTCGTCGGTGCTGGACACGGCGCGGATGCCGGTGAAGCTTCGGATGAAGGTCTCCGTGTCTATTTTATCTGTGGTAAGCAGCCCTTCCTGATAAATCTTGTAGAGACGTTCCACATGGGTACTCCGGTCTGTCGCTCCCTCCTCGTCGATGGCATCCGGCCCAAGAAGAAGATTTCCATGGTAGGTGCTGGTGACGAGGATGCCCTTTCCCATCTTGGACGGCATCTGGAAGACGACCGTGTTTAACACCTTTCCGGTCCCCGGTGCAAACAGCAGGTACTCCCCGGAACGAGGGCGGATTTCAAAGCTTTTTTCGTGGAGCATCTGGTCAATTTTGTCGGAGCAAAGTCCGGCGGCATTGATGACGTACCTGGCTTCAAAATCCCGGTTATTTAAGTGGACGACGAAGTGCGTCTCCTTTTTTTCCAGTCCGATGACCTCGGAAAAAAGATAGAGTTCCACGCCGTTATGCACGGCATTTTCCGCCATGGCGATGGCCATCTCATAAGGGGAGCAGACGCCGGCACCCTCGCAGTAAAGGGCATGGCGAACTTCCGGGTTGACGTTTGGCTCCAGCGCCATGATCTCGTCATGGTCTAAAATTTTTAAGTCCGGCAATCCGTTTTTTCTTCCATTTTCCATCATGGCTTCCAACTTTGGCAGATCTTCGTCATCGGTGGTGATGACGAGGCTGCCCGTTTTCCGAAAGCCAAAATTAAGTTCTTTGTCCAGCTGCTCAAACTGCACCCGTCCCCTGTAGCAAAGCCGTCCTTTCAGCTTGGCGTTGGCCTCCGCATACCCTCCGTGTACGATGGCGCTGTTGGCCTTGGTGGAACCCATGGCCACGTCGTTGGATTTTTCTACCAGACAGACGGATAGCTGGTAGCGTGAAAGGCGCCGGGCAATGGAAGTGCCCGCAATGCCCGCTCCGATAATCAATACGTCATACATTGTGTCTCCTCCTAATTTTATTCTGTGGTGTCCCGCTTTTTGTATCTGGCTTGCAATGCCGGGAAGCCACGACGCCGCAGGCTGCCTGAGTCAGGCTTTGCCTGTGGTTTTTTCATGGCTGTCCTGCTATTAATTATACTGACAAAGGGCAAATACCACAAGGATGAAAATTTTGATGCCCCTATCATATCTGGGGGGATGGCTCATATACATAATGTATAAAGGACACAGAGAAAGGATGGAGGGATGCGGATGGCGGACGGCAGACTTTTGGAAGAACTGCTTCCTGTTTTTTCGGACAGGCTGCAAAGGAAGATAGAGAGGATTCTGCTGCGCAATGATTTGACGGAAATCCGTCTGAGGGCGAATTTGCCGCTTCTTATCAGGACGCTGGATCAAGAATACTTTGTGACGGAGGAGGGGAGATTGGTGCGCTCTTACGACAGCCCCTGCCTGGTACAGCCCGAAGACATTCAGATGATGTTCCAAAAAATCAGCCAGTATTCTCTGTTTGCCTACAAAGAAGAAATCGGGGAAGGGTTCATCACCATCCGCGGCGGCCACCGCATCGGGCTTTGCGGGAGAATGTATCGAGATGGAGAAAAAAGAAGGCAGATTCGCCAGATTTCTTCCATGAATTTCAGGATCGCCCGACAGGTCATCGGGTGCAGCCAGCCTTTCTTTCCCTACTTGACGGAGGATGGCTGTTTTTTGAACACTCTGTTGATTTCCCCGCCGGGCGCGGGAAAGACTACTTTTTTGCGGGACATCATCCGAATCCTTTCCGATGGGACGGGATATGCGCCGGGACGGAATGTGGCGGTTGTCGATGAGAGGAGCGAGATTGGAAACCGCACCCGGGCGGCGGAAGGATTTTATCTCGGAAAGCGGACCGATTTGCTTGATCATTGCCAGAAGGCGGAGGGGATGCTTCTTTTGCTCCGCTCCATGGGGCCTGAAGTGATTGCCGCAGATGAAATTGGGGACAGCCGGGACGTGGAGGCTTTGCGCTATGTCAGGAACTGCGGATGTGGTCTGCTGATGACCGTGCATGGAAAGGACAGGGAGGACGTTCTTTGCCGGCCGGTGATTGGCAGCTATCTAAGGCAGCATCCTTTTGACAGATATGTGGAAATTCAAGTCGGCCCGTCGGGAAGAAGGCATGTCACCGTTTTGGACGCCAGGGGACGACGGATATGGAGAGGGGCGTCTTGAAGTTTGTGGGCGCCTGCCTTGTCGTTGCCGCCGGCTATCTTTGGAGTCTTCGCATGGTGGAGCCGGAGAGAAGGCATCTGTTTTTGCTGGAAGAGGGTGTGTACTTGCTGGGACTTTTGGCTTCCGAGATGCGGGAGGAGAAGATGCCTTTGCCGGAGCTTTTTTCTTTTCTGGCCGGACAGACCGACTCGCAGTGGAAGCAGATGTATTTACAGTTTTCGGAGCTTCTTTTGGGGAGAGGGGACGTGACCCTGGCCTCCGCCTTTGAAAGGTTGCTTTTGGAGCATCTGGGAAATCTTTGTACGAAGGAGGAGATTGCATTTTTTTCGCAGGCGGGCCGGAGCCTGTTTTCTTCTGACCTGCATTTTCAGGAGGGAAGAATACAAAAGAGTCTGGAGCGGCTGGCCCGCTACAATGACAGCCTTTATGACAGACTTGCCAACCGAAAAAAAGTGTATCAGGCGCTGGGGATTTCCATGAGCGTTCTGATTGTCATCATACTCATATAGGAGAAGCCTATGACCATTCAGCTTATTTTTAAAATTGCGGCCGTCGGCATTCTGGTGACCATACTAAACCAGGTGTTAAAACATGCCGGGCGGGAGGAACAGGCCTTTTTAATCAGTCTGTCCGGCCTTTTTATTGTGTTGTCCTGGATTATTCCCTGCATCAATGAGCTGTTTTCACAAATATACAGCCTGTTTCAATTGTAAGAGGGCGGTTTTTGTTTCGAGCGGCGAAATCCGGAAATTCGGGGCGCCAAAAGAGAAGAAGGCCGTTCGCCGCAAAAGGAGGGAGAGTCTTGCTCATTGTCAAGCTTGCGCTCATCGGCATCGGAGGGGCGATCCTCGCCGTGGTTGTCCGACAATTCCAAAAAGAATACGGCGTCTTTGTCCTGCTGGCCGTCTGCCTGTTTTTGCTGTCCGCCATGACATCCCACCTGTCGGTAATCATGGATTTTGCAAGAGAGCTGGGGGAAAACATCCACATCAGCGATGCCTACATCAAAATTTTGTTTAAGCTTCTGGCCATCGCCTACGTCTGTCAGATGGCGTCGAACATCTGCCAGGATATGGGATATCAGTCGGTCTCTTTTCAAATTGAGATTATCGGGAAGTTGTCCATCTTTATTTTGAGTATCCCAATTTTAAAATCGCTGCTTGAGATGGCGGAAAGGCTTTTGTGACACCGGTGGAAAGGAGGCGGCATGACAAAGAAAATGTGGCGGGCGGAAAGCGTGGTTTTGTTGCTGGCAGTTTCTTTTTTCTGTCTGCTTTTCCCGTCCTCTGCGACAAAAGCAAGAGAGGTTCCCTCCGACGGATGGGAGGAGGAGATGGCCGGGGAGGAGACGGCGGGGGACGGATGGGACGCCGAAATTTTGGAGAGCGGGCTGGACATAGACGCCGTGTCAAAAGAAATCGAGCGCCTGGGAGAGGGAGAAGGATATCCGAAGTTTTCTGAAATTTTCCAGGATATCCTTGCCCTCCGTTTTAAAGATGCGGCGAAAACAGCTCTCGATTGGCTCTTGGGGAGTCTTGGCTATGAGATTCGCTCTTCCTGGCTGCTTGTGAGCGAGCTTTTGGGCGTCGTCTTGTTCTCGGCGGTGTTTTCTAATATTTCTTCTTCTTTTCGTAATTTTTCTATCGGGAACAGTGGCTTTCTTGTAGTGTATCTCCTGGTTTTTTCCATCATTTTTTCTAATTTTACCCTGATGTCCCAGCTTTTTTCCAAGACGGTTGAGATGCTGTCTTCCCTGCTGAAAATCGTGATTCCCGCATTTGCGCTCTCGGTGACCATAAGCGGAAATATATCGATGGGGGCAGTGTTTTATGAATATTTCATGGTCATCGTCCTGGCGGTGAACTGGTTTTGTCTTGTGGTCATTTTGCCCATGATCCAATACTATCTGCTGCTGGAACTCATCAATAATTTTTCGGCGGGGCAAACGATTTCCAGGCTGTGTGAAAGCTTGTACTGGCTGTTGTCCCGCGGAATGCGGCTGCTGTTTTTTTTATTTTTCGGCTTTCACCTTCTGGAGGCGATGGTGGTTCCTTTCGTGGACGCTTCCAAAAATGCGCTGCTAAACCGTCTGATTGGATGGATACCCGGCGCGGGTTCCGTGACCCGGACGGTGGCGGGAACGGTGATTGGATCGGCGGTCATGATTAAGAATACCATGGGCGTCAGCGTGATTTTGTTCCTTCTTTTTGTGCTGGTGGTGCCGGTGATCAAGCTTTTGCTCTACAGTCTTTGCTACCTGCTTTTGTCTATCGTTCTTGAGCCGGTGGCGGAGGAGCGCTTTTTGCGGTGCATGACGGCGGCGCAAAAAAGCGGATGGCTCATGGTGTGCGCCCTGTGCATGACGGCGGCGCTTTTCATTCTCTCCATCGCCGTCACCGCCATGGCGACCAATCATATATAACCGGGGAGAGGAGGAGAAGCCGTGGAGTATCTTGGGGAGTGGCTAAAGACGATTTTGTACATGAATGTGCTTCTCGTCATCGTGGAGAGTCTCGTCCAAAAGACAAAGTATGAGTCTTATGTAAAATTTTTTTCCGGGATCCTTTTGATGCTCTGTCTTATGAAGCCGGTGGTGGACTGGGCAAATGCGGAATCTTTGGCCGGGTTTTCCTATCTGAAAAATCAGTGGGAAAGTGAGCGGAAGCTGCTTCCTGGTTCAGGGGAGTTTCGCAGGGTGGAGGAGGAGATGAGGGAAAATTATGAGGAAGCCGTAAAAAATCAAATTGTCCGGATGGCGCAGGGGTTTTCTTTTGTCGTGACGGAGACCGGAATAGATTGGGATAGAAAAAGAGAAAAGGTCGCAAAAATCTTTGTATGCGGCAGGCAAAAGGAGGACGGCTCCTTCCAAAAGGAAGAATTTTGTGAGGCGCTGGCCGGATATTTTGATTTGGAGCCGGAGGATGTGGAGATTGCGGCGGACTGAGAGGACGGGGAGAGGTTTTCTATGGAAAAAAAGGAGAGAAAAAAGCTTTCATTTCAGGACTTTGGCATGGAAAAAATTATTCTTCTGGCAGTTGCCGGATTGATTTTGCTTGTGACAAATCTGCCGGGACGCGGGGATGCAAAGAGGCAGGAAGGGACGGACGAGGCGGAGATTCCGGCGGCAGCCAGCGAAAATGATGCATATATTGAAGGCCTTGAAAATAAATTAGTACATATCCTGGAGCATGTGGATGGAGTGGGAGAAGTGGAGGTGATGATAACCGTGAAAGCTTCCAGAGAGGCCGTGCTAAACAAGGACGATTCCGTGCAGTCAGAAGCGGAGCAGGAGACGTCTGACGGAACCTCAAAGGAGAGAAAGAGTACGAGAAGGGAGCAGGAGACGGTGCTGGCGGACGCCGGCGGGGAAGCCGCCCCCTATGTCATCAAAGAGCTGGAACCGGAGATTGCGGGGATTGTCATCGCCTGCCAGGGGGCGGAGGATAATCGCATCAAAGCTGCCGTCACCGAGGCCGCACAAGTGCTGTTTGGCGTGTCTGCCAGCCATATCAAGGTTTTAAAAATGGAGGTTAGAGGATGAAAAAAGTTTTCAGGAGCAATCAGATTGCCATCACTTCCCTCGCCATCATGATCGCAGTGGCAGGTTATCTGAATTTTACGAAATCCGAGGTGCCGGCCTCGGTGGACTATGCGGAGACGGAGCAAAAGGAGGACGCCATCGACGCCATGGATATTTCGGACGGAGATTCTCTTATCAGTGAGAAGGTGGACGATGAGATTCCCGGGAAGGATACCCAGACCATCGGGGATGCTGTTTTGACCCAGGCGCAGGTGGGAGAATATGTGGCGGGCGCCCGGCTGGAGAGGGAGCAGACCCGATCAAAGACGAAGGAATCCCTGCGGGAAGTCATAGAGAGTGAATCTTTAAGGGATGGGGAAAAGGAGGCCGCAGTAGAGAAACTGGCCTATCTTGTGGACGTCATAGAAAGGGAGGCAGCGACGGAACAGCTTCTTTACACAAAAGGCTACGGGGACGCCGTCGTCTCCATCGGGGAGGATAACGTGGATGTGGTCTTAAATTATGAGGAGCTAAGTCCTTCTGACCGGGCGCAGATAGAAGACATCATCACGAGAAAGACCGGGTGCGGCATCAACCAGATTGTCATCAGCCGGATGAATTTGAGCGAGAGCTGATTTTTCCCAGGCGATGGTGAAATGACAGGAGGGCATCAGTTTCGCAGAGAAAAATAAAGTTGCAAAAGATAAGATGTCTGCTATAATATAATAGATTAATCTGTGTCATTTGACCAAAGGAGGTTGCCATGGAAAAAGAAAATAAAGTGAATCACACCACTTATGAGATAGAAGATGTGGGACAGGTGCAGGTTGCGGACGAGGTCATCGCCGTCATTGCGGGACTGGCTGCCACGGAGACAGATGGCGTCTGCAAGATGTCCGGCAACATCACCAACGAGATTGTCAGCAAGCTTGGGATGAAGAAGTTGTCAAAGGGAGTCCGGGTTGACATGGACGGAGAGCAGGTGGATGTGGATTTGAATCTGGTTCTCCAGTATGGCGTGAGCATTCCTAAAACATCGAAGGAAGTGCAGGAGAAGGTCAAGGGAGCCATCGAGACTATGACGGGGCTCACGGTAAACGAGGTCAACATCCGCATCGCCGGTATTCAGATGGAAGAAGAACAGAAATAAAAGATTACCAGAATAACGGAGGTTCCTACATGAAGATGAGCAGAAGAGAGCTGAGAGAGAATATTTTTCTCCTGCTTTTCCGCATAGAATTTAACACCAGAGAAGAACTGCAGGAACAGATGGATGGGTTTCTGGAGGAGAAGCCAAATCTCAGTGAGCCTGACGAGAGCTATATCCGCACGAAAGTAAATGCCATACTGGATGTTCTGCCGGAGATGGATGAGACGATTATGCGGATTTGTACCGGATGGCGTCTGGAGCGGCTTGGAAAGACAGAATTGGCGATTTTGAGGCTGGCTGTTTATGAGATGGTAAAGGATGAAGATATTCCGAAAGGTGTCGCCATAAATGAGGCGTTGGAGCTGGCAAAGATTTATTGCAGCGAGGATGCACCAAGGTTTATCAACGGGGTTCTTGCCAAGCTGGCCTAGTATGACAAACAGTGGTACTTGGAAAAGGTATAAAACGACTCAGGCGGCTTGAAACTGGTATTTTGGGTTTTTGGCCGCCTTTTTTTACCTGATGGGGGAGATTCCTTTAAAGATAAAAAGTTATGAAGCAGATTTTTACGGTTTCACAAATTAATTCATATATTCACCGGATTTTTGACGGTGATTACGCCCTGCGCCAGATTATGTTAAAAGGCGAAGTTTCCAATTGCAAATATCACAGTTCCGGGCATATTTATTTTACGTTGAAGGACGCCGGGAGTACGCTGCGCTGCGTCCTGTTTGCCGGCGACCGTCAAAGGGGGCTTTCTTTTCGCATGGAAGATGGTCAGATGGTTGTTGTGCAGGGAAGGATTTCCGTCTTTGAGCGAGATGGCTCTTACCGGATGTACGCCAGGGAGATTGAGTTGTCCGGCGCCGGTCAGTGGTATCTTCGTCTGGAGCAGCTAAAAAGAGAGCTGGCAGAAGAAGGGTATTTTGATTTTGACAAAAAAAAGAAGCTTCCCGGCTTTCCCCGGAGAATCGGCATCGTCACGGCTCTCACGGGAGCGGCCATAGAGGACATCCGAAGCGTGGCGGCTCGCCGAAATCCTTATGTGCAGCTTTATTTATATCCTGCCAGGGTGCAGGGCGAGGGAGCGGCACAGAGCATTGTCCGGGGCATCACCTACTTTGACCAAAGAGACGTGGATGTCATCATCATCGGCAGAGGAGGCGGCTCCATAGAAGATTTGTGGGCGTTTAATGAGCGGTCAGTGGCGGAGGCCATCTTTCGGGCCAGGACGCCCATCATTTCCGGCACCGGTCATGAGACGGATATGACCATTGCCGACTATTGTGCCGACGTGAGAGCGGCGACACCGTCGGCCGCCTGTGAGATGGCGATTCCCGATGTCTATGGGATTTTACAGCAGATGGATGTTTACCGGGACGCTCTGGACGGGATGATTCTTGGCAAAATGCGCAGAGAAAAAGAACAGCTTCTAACCTACCGGCGCCTTCTGGAAGCGTGCCATCCGAAAACAAAGATTGCAAGGCAGAAGGCGGAGTGCGTCGGTCTTGCGGACAGGCTGCGGCAAGTGATGGGGCAACGGCTGGAAGTACAAAAACATGAGCTGGGTCTTGCGGCCCAGCGCCTTCACTCCCTGTCTCCTGTGGGAAGACTCTCGGGGGGCTATGTGTTTGCGCAGGACGAGGCTGGCAGGCCGATCCCGTCCGTGGAACAGATAGAGACCGGGGAGCCGGTCACCCTGATCTTTCCGGATGGGAGGGCAAAGGTGAAAGTGGAAGAGATACAAAAGCAAAAAATTCTTTAGAAGGGAGGATGGTGCTATGGCAAAAGCAAAATTTACATTGGAGCAGGGAATGGAAGAACTTGACGACATCCTGTACCAGCTAGAAGGTTCCGAGCTTAGCTTATCCCAGTCGATGGCCTTATATAAAAAGGGGGTCAAGCTTTTGGAAAAGTGCCATCAGGTTCTGGACAAGACGGAAAAAGAGATTATTATTTTACAGGAGGGACAAAATGAACGAATCCCTGAAGAAGACGATACAAAAGAAGACAGATGACATAGAAACGATTCTTGACCGTTTCCTCCCGGAGGAAGTGGGATACCAAAAAACGGTGATCAGCGCCATGAATTACACGATGAAGGCAGGGGGAAAGCGGATTCGCCCTATGCTGATGGATGAGACTTACCGCCTTTTTGGTGGGGAAAACCGGGAGAAGATAGAGCCTTTTATGGCAGCCATCGAAATGATTCATACCTACTCTTTGATTCATGATGATTTGCCTGCCCTGGATAACGATGACTATCGCAGGGGAAGAAAGACAGCCCATGTTGTCTACGGGGAGGCCATGGCCATCCTGGCCGGAGATTCCCTTTTGACTTACGCTTTCGAGACGGCGTCAAAGGCCTTTTGCGGCACGCAGGAGGACATCAGGACGGCGAGGGCTTTTCAGATTCTTGCCTCCAAACCGGGAATATACGGGATGATAGGGGGGCAGACGGCAGATGTGGAGGCGGAACACCGGGAGATTTCCCTGGAAGAGCTTTTGTACATCCACAAAAATAAAACCTCCGCTCTGATAGAGTGTGCCATGATGATAGGGGCGGTTTTGGCCGGAGCTTCTGAGGAAGAATTGAAAGTCGTGGAGACCGTCGCTGAGAAAACCGGACTTGCTTTTCAGATACAGGATGATATCCTGGACAGAACGAGCACTCGGGAAGTACTCGGAAAGCCGGTGGGCAGCGACGAGAAAAACGAAAAGAATACTTATGTGTCCATGAAGGGGATGGAGCAGGCGAAGCAAGATGTGGTTCGCTATACCCGGGAAGCCATTGCGGCTTTTGATTCTCTTGGTCGTGAAAATGCGTTTTTGCGGAAACTGCTGCTCTATTTAAGCGGAAGAACGAACTGATGCACCGGCAAAGCCAGGAGGACGACAATGGGACAATTATTGGATAGAATACAAAAACCAAACGACATAAAGCGGATTCCCAGAAGGCTTTATCCTGCTTTGGCACAGGAAATCAGAGATTTTTTGTTAGAAAACGTAAGCAGGACGGGCGGACATCTGGCATCCAATCTTGGGGCGGTGGAGCTTACCATGGCATTGCATACCTGCCTGACCTTCCCCGAGGACAAGCTGATTTTTGACGTGGGGCATCAATCCTATGTCCATAAGTTGCTGACTGGAAGGAAGGAGGGTTTTTCCACCCTCCGGAAGCGGGGAGGTATGTGCGGCTTTCCCAAAAGAAAAGAGAGCGAATGCGACTGCTTTGGCACCGGGCACAGTTCCACATCCATCTCGGCGGCGGTGGGCTTTGCCGTGGCCAGGGATTTGAAAAAGACGAAGGAAACCATCGTGGCCGTCATCGGCGACGGAGCCCTCTCCGGCGGCATGGCTTATGAGGCTTTGAACAATCTGGCACATTTTAAGGAGGAGAAGAAAAATCTCATCGTCATTTTAAATGATAACAAAATGTCAATTTCGGAGAACGTGGGAGGAATGAGTCAGTATCTAAATGACCTGCGTCTCCATAAAAGTTATGGAGAGTTCAAGGAAAATGTAGAAAATGCATTAAAAAACATACCGGGGCTGGGGGAGAGCATGGCAAGGACTCTCAAGCGCTCCAAGGACTCCATCAAACAGCTGGTCGTGCCGGGGATGCTTTTTGAAAATATGGGAATCACCTACTATGGGCCGGTGGACGGGCACAATGTCACTTCTCTCATTCATGCCATCGATCATGGAAAGGAGGCGAAAGGGCCGGTACTCATCCATGTGCTGACGAAAAAGGGAAAGGGATATGGCATCGCAGAAAATAATCCTGAGCGTTTCCACGGAGTGAGTCCTTTTGCACTGGACACGGGAAAATCTCTCCAGACAAAAAAAAGAGAGACTTATACGGACGTGTTTTCCAGGACGCTTATGAAGCTGGCGAGAAGACGCCGGGAGCTGGTAGCCGTCACTGCGGCTATGCCTTCGGGTACCGGGCTGCTCCCCTTTAAAAAGGCGTACCCCGACCGTTTTTTTGACGTGGGTATTGCGGAGGAACACGGCGTCACTTTTGCGGCAGGCATGGCGGCGGCGGGGATGCGGCCGGTCGTGGCAATCTATTCTTCTTTTTTGCAAAGAGCCTATGACCAGGTTCTTCATGACGTGTGCATTCAGAATCTTCCGGTGTTTTTTTGCGTGGATCGAGCCGGGCTTGTGGGAGCGGATGGAGAGACCCATCAGGGAATCTTTGACCTTTCTTATCTGGGACATCTGCCGAACATGACGGTCATGGCGCCGAAAAATGCTCTGGAAATGGAAAAAATGATGGAGTTTGCCCTGAATCATGACGGGCCGATTGCCATGCGCTACCCGAGGGGAGCGGCATATACGGGACTTTCCCGGCACCAAAGTGCCCTGGAGTACGGAAAGGGCGAGTGGATAAAAAAGGGAGAGCAGGTGGTGGTTTTATCTGTGGGAAATGCGGCGCAGCAGTGTGAGGAGGCGGTCGCCCTTTTGGAGAAGGAAGGGATTTGCGCCGGATTTGTCAATGTCCGGTTTGTCCGTCCGCTGGATGAAACGTTGCTGTCAGAGGCTGCGAGAACGTATCCTCTGATTGTCACGGTGGAAGAAAATGAGCTTGCCGGCGGATACGGACAGATGGTGTCTGCCTTCCTGCACAAAAAGGGCTATCGCAACGACCTTTTGTCCTTCGGAATCCCTGATTGTTTTGTGGAACACGGAGATGTGGCATGGCAGAGAAAACAGGCGGGAATTGATGGAACATCCATCGCCCGGGAAATTGCAAAAAAGGTGAAAGGCATATGAAACAACGTTTAGATATGATACTTGTTCAGCGGGGGTTGGCGGCGTCAAGAGAAAAGGCAAAGGCCATGATTATGTCCGGCATTGTCTACGTCGCAGGACAAAAAGAAGACAAGGCGGGAACCGTCTTTGACGAGGAGGCGGCTGCCACGGTGGAAGTTCGGGGAAATACTTTGCGGTATGTCAGCCGGGGCGGCCTGAAGCTTGAGAAAGCGATGGAGTGCTTCGGACTTTCCCTGACAGAGAAAGTGTGCATGGATGTGGGAGCCTCCACGGGAGGTTTTACAGACTGTATGCTGCAAAATGGAGCGGCGAAGGTGTTTTCCGTTGACGTGGGACGGGGACAGCTTGACTGGAAGCTCAGAAACGACGACAGGGTGGTCTGCATGGAAAAGACAAACATGCGCTATGTGAAGCCGGAGGACATTGGCGTTCCGGTGGATTTTGTCTCCATCGACGTGTCGTTCATCTCCCTGACCAAAATTCTTCAGCCCGTGAGAGACTGCATGAAAGAGGGTGCTGAGGCAGTCTGCCTGATAAAACCCCAGTTCGAGGCGGGAAGAGAAAAAGTAGGAAAAAAGGGAGTTGTGAGGGACGCAAAGGTTCAGGAGGAGGTTATCGCCCGCATCATGGAATATGCTTCCTCCCTTGGTTTTTCTCTGCTTCATCTGGATTACTCCCCGATCAAAGGTCCGGAGGGAAATATTGAATACCTGCTCCATCTGGCGAAGGAGCCGGGCAGACAAAACATAACGCAGGCGGTCATACCGGGAGTGGTGGGAGATTCTCACAAGGCCCTGTCTCGCCGGGAAGAAGGAACAGAAACATCATGAAAAATTTTTTATTAATTCCCAACAAACAAAAAGATAAAGAGCTGACGCTGACGGGATATATCAAAGGGGAGCTGGAAGCCAGGGGCGCCGTGTGCCATGTATGTGATGAGTATCGACCTTATGACCCATCGCCGCTCCGTGTGCCGGAACATACGGAGTGTATTCTTGTCATTGGCGGCGACGGAACCATCCTGGAGGCTGCCGGGCGCCTGGTGGGACAAAACATTCCCCTCCTTGGCGTCAATCTTGGCACGATGGGTTTCCTGGCCGACGTGGATTTAAACGAACTTCCCGATGCGATAGAAGACCTGATCAACGATAAATACAAGCTGGAAAGGCGCATTATGCTCCGGGCTGAGGTTTATAAACAAGGAAAGTTGGTCAGCTCCCTGCACGCCTTAAATGATTTTGTGATCAGCCGACAGATTTCATCCCGGGTCATCGGACTTTCGGTGAAAATCAACGGCGCTCCCATTGAGCGGTATCATGCCGACGGGGTGATTTTGTGTACCCCCACCGGTTCTACCGGTTACAATCTTTCCGCCGGTGGACCGATCATCAATCCTACCTGTAAGAACTTCGTGCTGACGCCTATCTGCCCTCATTCTCTGGCGACGAGGAGCGTGGTGCTGGCAAAGGGGGACGAGGTGATTCTCAAGCTGGAAAACATCCGGCATGGACAGCGGGAGGAAGCGGCGATCTCCGCCGACGGCAGAGAGGGGATTCCCATGGAGCCGGGAGACTGGGTGCGCATTTATAAATCGGAGGAAGTGACGCCTCTTATCAAAATGAAAGAGGTCAGCTTTGTAACTATATTGAAGGACAAATTGTTGTGATAGAATAATAAAATAGCGGGTGAATCAAATGAAAGGAAAAAGACAGGAAAAAATACTGGAACTCATAGCGGCCTATGACATAGAAACCCAGGAAGAGTTGACCAGACGCCTTCAGGAAGAAGGGTTTCCATCCACCCAGGGAACGATTTCCAGGGATATCCGGGAGCTGAGGCTGACGAAGGTATCCGGGGCGGACGGGAAACAGAAATATGCGCCGATTCGGACGGAGGACGTCCATGTTTCCAGTAAATATCGAAGGATACTGTCGGAGGCGATTCTCCACATGGAGGGCGCCGGAAATATTCTGGTCATAAAGACCGTGCCCGGCATGGCCATGGCCTGCGGCGCAGCGCTGGATTCGATTTCCATGAAAGGCGTGGTAGGATGCATCGCAGGGGATGATGCAGTCATGTGCGTCGTCAGGGAGGCGGATTTGGTATCTGGGGTCATCAGTGAAATTCAATTAATCATCAAAGGTCTGAAATGATTTTTCGGAGGACAGAATGCTTATCAATTTACATGTAAAAAATCTTGCACTCATAGAAGAAACGAACATCGATTTTACCAGTCATCTCAATATTTTGACGGGAGAGACCGGGGCGGGAAAATCCATTTTGATTGGTTCCATCCAGTCGGCCCTCGGCAGCAAAATTCCAAAAGATATGATTCGTCACGGATGTGACAGCGCTTTGATTGAACTTGTATTTGATACCCACAGCGATGTGGTGCGGCAAAAGATGGAGGAATATGACATCCCCTGTGAGGACGGGCAGATTATCATTTCCAGGCGGATTACCAACAGCAGAGTGATTAATAAGATCAATGATTGCAGCGTCACCGCCGCAAGGCTCAGAGAACTGTCTCCTCACCTTCTGGATTTGAGTGGGCAGCATGAGAACCAGCTGCTTCTCCGCACGCAAAACCATTTAAAAATTCTTGATAATTTTGACCGGGCGTCCCTCTCGAAAATCAAACAAAAGACAGGAGAATATTTCCGGCGCTATCAGACAATAAAACGAAAGCTTGCAGAGCAGACTATCGGTGAGGAAGAACGGCTTAGGGAAATCGAATTTTTAAAATTTGAAATTCAGGAAATTGAAGGTGCAGCCTTAAAAAAGGGGGAGGATGAAGAGCTGGAGGAGCGATATCAAAAGATTGCCCATTCCAAGGATATTTTATCCGCATGTTCCTCTGTGTATGAAAAGACCAGCGACGGTTCTTCCAGCGCACAGGATATCATCGGAAGCTCCATCCGCACCTTGTCGGAGATGGTGAAGTATGATGATTCCATCAAGGAGTTTTTGATACAGCTTTCTTCTCTGGACGGCCTTCTCAATGATTTTAACCGTGAGCTGTCCGAGTACATTTCCTCGATGGATTTTGACGAAAAGATATTTGCGGAGACGGAGGAAAGGCTGGAGCAAATCAACCGTCTGAAATCCCGCTATGGCTCCTCGCTGGAAGAAATCGAGGCTTATCGGAACAAGGCGAAGGAGCGCCTTTACCACCTGCTTCACTTTGAGGAGGAAACCCAGGAGTTAAAAAAGCAGGAAAAAGAGCTGCTCTCTCTGTTGGATGCAGAGTGCGAAACACTCACGAAACTAAGGAAGAAGGCGGCAAAGCCTTTGCAGTCCTTCATCACGGAAGCGCTGCGGGAGCTTAATTTTTTGGATGTCCGTTTCGAGATCAGATTTTCGGAGACGGAGCATTACACTGCGGAGGGAAAGGATGCCGTCTGCTTTATGATTTCCACCAACCCAGGCATAGAAGTCCGTCCTTTGCATGAAATCGCATCGGGAGGAGAACTTTCCCGGATTATGCTTGCTATTAAGTCGGCCCTTGCAGAAGAGGAGCAGGTGGAGACGCTGATTTTTGATGAGATTGACGCCGGAATCAGCGGCAGAACGGCCCAGAAAGTGTCAGAGCGGCTGCTGGACATTTCCGGAAAGAGACAGGTCATAGCCATCACCCATCTGCCTCAGATTGCCGCCATGGCGGACTCTCATTATTTAATAGAAAAAACGAGTGAGGCAAATGCTGCCATCAGCAGAATTTACCCTCTGAGCGAGGAAGAATCTGTCGAGGAGCTTGCCCGTATGCTGGGAGGAGCAGAAATTACCAGCACCGTGTTAGAAAATGCAAGAGAGATGAAAAGCCTTGCATCTCGCCTCAGAAAAGAGCGCTCTTAGAAGATGGGATTTTTTTTGATAAAAATGTAGAAGGATATGGTTGAGTGGATTTCATCAAATGCCGCCATACTAAAGATGATACTTTAGCATGGGGGTATTTTTTATGGAAAGAAAATTGAGAAGGTGTTACTGGTTATTATTTTTTCTCCTTTTGTCTGCCATCGCATGGGAAGGGAAAAACGTATGGAATATGCAAAAAAAGACAGACTTTGTGTCGGCAGATTCCAGGGCGGTGGCCGGAAGGAAGGATGGCGGGGAGATGGTGTATGCCTCGGGGCATCCCGTAGGCATATACATCAAAACGGAAGGCGTACTTGTCCTTGGAACCCAGCCTGTGAAGGCGGGTCACGGAAAGGAAGAAAGTCCGGCGAAGAATAAGTTAAAATCCGGCGATTATATTCTCGCCGTGGATGAAACACCGGTGAATGCTAAAAAGCAGTTTTTATCTCTTGTTCAAAAGAAAGAGGGAGAGGAGATGACCCTGACCATCTTGCGGGGAGGAGAACGTCAGAAAATCAAAATCAAGCCGGCATATTCAGAGGAAAATCAATGTTATCAGATAGGAGCCTGGATTCGGAATGATACCCAGGGAATTGGCACGGTAACTTATGTAAAAGAAAACGGGGAGTTCGCAGCTTTGGGACATGGGATTAACGACTGTGACCTGGGCGTTCATATGATGATATCCGGCGGGAGTATTTATCAAACAGATATCGCATCCATCATGAAGGGGGAGAAAAAGAATCCGGGAGAAATTATTGGAACCATCGATTACACCCGGGAAAACTATCTGGGGGATATCGGGAAAAATACAATTTGCGGCGTTTTTGGAAATCTGGAGAAGAGGAGAGAAGAATATCTTCATGGGGAGCAGATGGAGGTTGCAAAGGGGAAGGAAATCAAAACAGGAAACGCCTGGCTAAGAACAAGTATAAGCGGAGAGAGCAAAGACTATGCAATAGAAATAGAAAAAATCTGTCTCAATAAAAAAGAGCCTCAAAAGGCTTTAAAAATCAAAGTCACGGACCCGTCGCTGATTGCGTTGACGGGAGGAATCATCCAGGGGCTGAGCGGAAGTCCCATCATCCAAAACAATCGTCTGGTGGGCGCAGTGACCCATGTCTTTGTGGACTCGCCGATCATGGGCTACGGAATCTGTGCTGAGACGATGATGGAGGAGAGCCAAGGATAGAGGAAGACGGAAGGACTGTGCCGCATCCGAAACCGACATCTCGATCCCCCGTCCCTTTGCTTGCAGGCGGGGGAGAGATTTTGTCACGATTTTTTGTTTTTACTAAGTACTCTTACAAATGTCCGGGAATAATTCCTGAGAAAATCTATCTCTTATTCTTTGCACATATGGCTTTTGATAGCCTCGAAGCTTTCTTTGCTGATGACATGTTCTATGCGGCAGGCATCATAATCCGCAATTTCCTTTGGGACGCCCAGAGATTCCAGCCCTTTTGATAAGAGCTTATGGCGCTCATAGATCATGGAAGCGATGGCCATGCCTTCGTCCGTGAGGTAAATGTATCCGGCATCGGTCATAGTGATATGATTTTTTTCACGAAGATTTTTCATGGCAATGCTGACGCTGGACTTTTTAAAATCCAGTTCATTGGCAATATCCACGGAGCGAACTACGGGAAGTCTTTCGCTGAGAATCAGTATAGTTTCCAGATAGTTCTCCGCGGATTCATTGTTTCTTGTTCTCAATATTATCACCTCTATATCATTCTTTTATTTCATGTTATTTTTTATGCGATTCTCTATGATGTCTGTTTACAAGTATGTATCCCAGTATAACACAAGTGGTTAGTTATTTCAAATATTATGTGTCATTCGTTTGTGTCAAGTAAACGTTGGCAACTTTTCTTTTGTTTTTCTTTCAAATGT